>CALHBQ010000214.1 GCA_937930815.1 uncultured Saprospiraceae bacterium
AAGCTGTAAGTTCCGAAATCTGATCTATATTCGCCTCTTGCAACCAAGAGCAATTCGTCTAATTCTAAATCTTCATCATTATACAATCTAACATATCCATTCAGACTAGAAGAAACATTATTTGCAATCAATTTATAACAATCATTTGGGTCTAAACTGATATCTGTTTTTTGAGTTGCAAAAGGAGTGGTATAAGGTCCACCTTCAGCTATGATGTTACCTTCTGTATCAACTACTGACCAAGTCACACCAGATGGAAGTGGCCCAGGACGTGTCTCTATGTAAGAGTTTGTTGAAGTTTGTGAAGCCGCTTTGAAACGCGTCACGTACGCATCGTTTACAGTTTGGTCATCCGTTCCGCCATTAGGATTTTCAACTCTAATGTTGATATAGTTGTCAAGTCTTGGCTCAAATTTTATGGCAGGAAGCGTAACGGGTATTCTTTTTAAATAATTTAAAAAACCACTCCATTCATAGTGGTGTTCTTGACCGCCATTTATTGAGTAATAAATATCCAATGAAGAAAGTAGAGAACTTCCAGCATTCATCAATTCAATCAATGGTGCTGCATCATTTCCACAGATTCCGTCCAACGCAAAATCACCCTCAGCAGAAGCTTTAGTAACCAACGCATCGTTTGGTCCAGCTGCTTGTAAATTTGCATCACTAAATGCAGCTTGAGAAACACCTCGACCTCTATTGTCTTGAACAAAAGCAATAACTGCGATTTGCTCAAGGTCAAATACGTTTTCGAAAGTCCAACTTGCATTAACTGTTTGTTTATCGCCTACTTCCCAATTACTTGGTAAGTTAGTTCCATTAGCAGATGGCAAGAATTTTTTTGCTACATTATAAAAATCCTTCTCACCATTGGTACCTGGAGCAGTAGCATAATTGATTTCTTTTTCAATGACGACAATATGCGCTTTGTAAGTTCCTGAACTTGCTTGAGTAGCGGTTATTTCCATTTGGACATCAACGCCATCAAAAGTTTGGTTAATCTTATGAGTTAGATTGATTTCGAAACCAGCAGGAATAGCTGCGGCTGCGTCAATGCTTTGTTGTGTAATAATGTTATAAGGAGAGCCTGGCCCAACACCATCAATTGTGGTATTTGGAACTGCTCCTACATTATAGTAATTTCTTCTACTTAGGATTTCGTTAGGGTTATGCTCGTTCATTGGGTCATATCCCGGAAAACTCACTTGGTGTTTTATAGCGACCACCTTATCTGTATTTGCTTGAAGGATAGGTTCTGCTGCCTCGTTGGCAGGTGCGCAAGGAGGACAAGATGCTTGCGTAAAATGCTCAATTAGAACCAAACGCTGGCTTTGAGAAAAACCAATCGTCGTAAAAGCAAAAAGACAAAAAACCGTAAGGACTTTTTTCATATCGTTGGGTATTGATTAATAATTATGATTTCAAACCATAAATTTAATAACTGCCACCCATTAATGTCTAAAATTGACAATTGAATTTATTACTGTGACCCAAAAGGGTATTCAGCGGACATTTATTTGCCATTTAATGACCAGTCGTATTCAATAAATTCAATTTTCGTGTCATCTGCAATCTTCTGATTGATATATTTATTTAGGTAGTTTTTTAAATTTCCAAAATCTTCTCCATACCACTCAAATATTTTGGAAACTTTAGCACTTCCTTCTGAGATTTTATTGAAGACTGAATTATTGATGAATTTCTTGGTTTGCCTTTCTAATTGACTTGATAATTTTGATGGCAAAAATGCACCATTCATAAGGGTAGGGCATGACTTTGCTGCACAATTGACTGCAAAATGAATTCTTGGCTCTTTAAATTGAGGACGAATGATTTTATTTTCAATTTGATCTAAGGAATATTTTTTTCCCTCCAATTCAATTCGACTTACTTTCCATGGACTACCTCCGTCCAAATCTGTAATTTTCGATAATGGATAATTTGAAAGTATCAAATCAATCGTAAAGGCATTGTAGGCATTTATCCAGTAGGCTAATTTTTCGTTGCGACTCCAATCTGGTTTTGGGGTGCTTTTTGCCAATTCGTTCAAATAAATTTTTAATGGTTGATAATCGGCTTTCATACCATTGTAGTTTACACTTCCTGAAGCTGAAACGTATTTTTTTAGGTAACTATCAAAAGATGCATGTGAGATTTTGGTTTCTTTTGGAGGTGCAGGTTTTGAAGTTGCTGTTGGCTGAGTCGTTTCGATGGCAATCGGTTTCGGTTGCTCTTTTTTTGCGACAACTGGATTTTCCTTTTTTACAACTGGATTGGTTGCCTTTTTAATAGCTGGTTTAGAAGTACCTTTTGGAACCGCAATTGGTTTGGTGGCAGTCGCGTTTTCTATTATTTTATTAATATCTGCTTGTTGCTGAGCAGATGATGTTTCTTCGATTTTCATTTCAGTCGCTTTTTCATTTGCTGCATTAGTATTGACTGCTTTTGCCTTTGGTTGCATTACATCACTTTTAACTGTTGCGCTTGCTTCTGAAATGGTAGGAGTTTTGGTCTGAATATTCTCTGCTACTCTTTCAATGGAGGCATCTCTGCTTGATGATGCTTGCTCTTGGCAAGAGAAAAATAATATTACCGAAATGAATAATATGTAAAATTTCATTTTATATTTTTTAGAATGTGGATATTTATGTATGTCAACTCTAATCTCGGATCTAAGTTTTATAAAAATATGCCAAATGTGCTTTTATTGACATCTTTTGAAAATTTTAACCGTTACATACTCATTACAATTGGTTAGATATTTGAAGAATTCTATGAGAAACTCACCTATTTATCCCATTTTTTATAAATAGAAAATATTAGAAATGATTTCACTTTCGACATTTGCAGCAGTTCTTTGGGGATTATTGATTGGAGCGATTGGATATTTTATTGGAAATTTTTTATTAAAAAAAGATACCGGAAATTGGAAAGAAAATTTCAAAGAATTAGAAAAAGAACATAAAAGCCTACAGAAGGCTGAGAAAAAAGCCCTTAAAGATATGGGCAAATTTAAAGGTCAAGCCGAAAATTGGAGAACCAAATTTGAAGAAACAAACGAGGTTTCAGCATCTAAAATTCAAACTTTAGAAGAAACGAAAATTGATTTGAGTGGTCAGGTGGAAAAATTGAAGACAACAAATGCAAAATTAGAATCGACTCAAAAAGTCCTTGTTTCAGATATGGAACGGTTGCAGCAAAAGTTCGATAAACTGCAAACGAAATATCAAACTGACTTAGAAGATTTGAAAGAATTTAAAGCAGATAAGGATAAATTCAACAGATATCTAAAAGATTATAAAGCCAAATTGCAAGTATCTGAAGAACAATTGGCAAGAATCACTGTGCTAAACAAAAAGCAAGCGGCAGAATTGAAGGATGCTAATGAGTTTGTCAGCACAATGAGAGGTTTGAAAGCCAGAAATAAACAACTACAATCTGATTTAACTTATTGGGAAAAGAAACATTTTGACACGCATCATGAATTGACAGCGATGAAAGCTACTCAAGCAGGTATTGAAGAAAAATACCAAAAATTGGAGCTTCAAATGCAATCTGTCAATCAGGCAAATCAGAGCATGACGCAGAAGGTTCAAGAGTTCAAAACGCGTTTTGTAAAGGTCAATAATGAGTATCATGCGCTATTGAATAAAAATTAGAACTAATTTTCCTCAATAGACCTTTCCTTATTATTAAAAAAAACTATCTTTGCAGCCGCATTTAAAGAAATGCTCTTTGTTATGAAAGAACTTGCTAATTATGTACTCACAATTTCGGGACTTAGTCAAGGCTTGCATGAGTATGATTTTGAAATAAATGATAAATTTTTTACACATTTCGAGTCTTCGACTGTAAAAAAAGGAAACATCAACGTTAAAGTTTATTTGAGCAAACAATCGAGTTTTATGGAATTAATATTCGATTTTGAAGGTCAAATAGAAACTGATTGTGATAGATGTTTGTCCAATTTCTATTTGCCGATTAAACGTAATTATACGCTATTGGTCAAATATTCAGGCGATGATGAAGATAAGGAAGATGAAATGGATATCATTTATATTTCAAAAAAAGAAAACGAATTAGATATTTCTAAATTTGTTTACGAATTCATACTGCTTGCGATACCTATGTCCAAGAATCACGAAATGGCGGGTGAGCAATGTGAGGAAGGATTTACAGAATTCCTCCATCAAGAAAAAGAAGAAACAAAAGAGCCGACCAAATCAATTTGGGACGCTTTGAAGAATTTCAATAAAAATTAATTTTTAATTTATAAAATAGTGTAAAATGGCACATCCTAAGTGGAAGACATCGAAGGCCAGAAAGCGTAAGCGTAGAACGCACTTGAGTGCAGCTGTTCCTCAAATCGCTACTTGTTCAAATACAGGCGAAAAACACGTTTATCACAAAGCATATTATGTTGGTGATGACTTGTATTACAGAGGAAAAGTTTTGGTTAAGGGGGAGATCGAGGAATAGCTTCTTTTCCATTCTGAAAGAATAATTTAAAAAGCTCCCATCGGTTCTTAAGATGTGGGGCTTTTTGAGTTTTAAAAACAA
>CALHBQ010000215.1 GCA_937930815.1 uncultured Saprospiraceae bacterium
AAGATAAAGAAGGGCTTTATCAAAAGGTTAATCGCCAACAGTATGATGATATTGAGAGAGAACTCTCGCTGCATCTTCTAATTTTTAATAAAAAACAAAAATAGCTTTAAGAAGAAATAATTGTAGAAATCAAGAGTTTTAATCTCACAAATTGCATTTTAGCGAATATTCGCTAAAAATGATGTAAATTCCTTTCAACTAATCAAGAGTTAGAATACCTTTACAGCGAATATTCGCTAAAAAGCAAAAAAAATTACACCATGATTGATACAATTGAAAAAGTAAAAACCCTTAAAGGAGGAGAGTTTCTTTTAAAAGAATCAACCTCAAAAGACACCTTCATCCCAGAAGAAATGAATGAGGATCAGCAAATGATCCGCCAAATGGTCATTGATTTTATTGAAGCGGAGGTTTATCCAATTGATGCCAGAATGGAAAAATTGGAAGACGGATTAAATGTGCAGGTTTTGGAAAAAGCTGCTGAATTAGGTCTTTTGGGCCCTCACATGCCAGAGGTATACGGAGGAATGGAACTCGATACAAATACCAATACCATCATCACCGATTATTTTGGAGGCGTTGGGAATGGATTTACCGTAACCTACGCGGTGCAGACTGGAATCGGTATGTTGCCAATTTTATACTTCGGAACAGAAGCGCAAAAACAAAAATATTTGACTGGAGCAATTGCTGCTAAAAAGATGGTTTGTTATTGCTTGACGGAGCCAAGTTCAGGTTCAGATGCTTTGGGTGCAAAAACTCGCGCAGATCTTACTGAAGATGGCAAGCATTACATTCTAAATGGTCAGAAAATGTGGATTTCAAATTCTGGATTTGCAGATACATTTATCGTTTTTGCACAGATTGATGGGGATAAATTCACCGGTTTTATAATTGATGGCGATACGCCTGGATTGACTTTAGGAGCAGAGGAAGACAAGATGGGAATCCATGCATCTTCAACACGTCAAGTATTTTTTGAAAATGTAAAAGTACCTGCCGAAAACATTTTAGGAGAAATCGGACAAGGCCATAAAATTGCTTTCAATGTTTTGAACGTCGGACGTTTCAAATTAGGAGCAATGTGTGTCGGCGGCGCTCGAAAAGCAATTGAAAAAAGTGTACAATACGCCAACGAACGCCAACAATTCAACCAACCAATCGCCAATTTTGGAGCGATTAAATATAAATTGGCAGAACAAGCAATTCGTAATTTCGCAGTTGAAAGTGCGCTTTATCGTACTTCTCACTTGATGCAGGAATTGAAACACAACTTAATAGAAGAAGGCAAATCTTTCACTGAAGCGACATTGATTTCAGCAGAAGAATATGCGATTGAATGTGCAATTTTGAAAGTAGTTGGTTCAGAAATGACCACGTATGTTGTCGATGAATTTGTTCAAATTCACGGAGGTCTCGGTTTCTCAGAAGAGTTTCCTGCGTCGCGTGCATATAGAGATGCGCGTATCAGCCGTATCTACGAAGGTACGAATGAAATCAACCGCTTGTTGACGGTCAATACCTTGATGAAACGAGTGATGAAGCAAGAAATTGACTTCGCTGGCCCAGCCATGAAGGTGCAGAAAGAATTGATGGAAGGCGTTTCGACTCCAGTCGGAGAAGGAAAATACGGAGAAGAAAGAAAAGCTATCCAAGATTTCAAAAAAGCAATTTTGATGGTTTTGGGAAGTGCGGTAAAACTTCAGATGGAAGGCAAAATCAACCTTAAAGAAGAGCAAGAAATCGTGATGAACATCTCTGATATGATCATGGATTCATTTGTAGCAGAATCTGTGCTTTTAAGAGTTGAAAAATTAAATGAGATGACTTCCAAAGCACATGCACAAGAAATTTATGATGCGATGTTGAAAGTTTACTTCACAGATATGCAAGCAAAAATCGGTAAAGATGGAGCAGATGCAATCGCTTCTTTCGCAGAAGGTGACGCAATGAAAATGCTACTTTCTGGTTTGAGAAAATTCATGAAGTATCCACCAACAAATGTCAAAAAAGGAAGAAGACTCGTTGCCAAACAATTGATTGATGCAAACGGGTATTGTTTCTAAATCAAAAAATAATAAGTCAAAAAAAGGTTTTCGAAACCGAGTGGTCTTCCACTCGGTTTTTTTTATCCATAAAATCTACTCATTTATAATCTCAAAATCATGCGTAATTTCCGCAACACTATCCACCATTTTGGCAACAGTGCAATATTTATCTGCTGATAATTGAACCGCTTGAGCAGCTTTTTCAGGTTTAATTTTTCCAGTAAGAATAAAGTGTAAATGTATTTTTGTAAAAATCTTAGGTACTTGATCTTCAGCACGTTCTCCCGTAATTTCGACTTGAATATCATCTAATTGCTGGCGCATTTTTTTTAAAAGCACGACCACATCGATGCTACTACAGGCAGCGATACTGACGAGTAGCGACTCAGTCGGACGCATACCTTTTCCTTCTCCTCCAATTTCAGGACTTCCGTCCAAATGAATCGTATTACCTTCGGCGTTTGCACCTTCGAAAAGGACATCTTTGTTTAATCTTTTTAATGTTACTTTCATATGAAATAATTGAATTATAAATGAATAGATTTTGAACCACAAAAGTCACAAAAGAAAACACAAAAGTCTTTTGTGAATCTCTTTTGGGAACTTTTGATTCTTTTGTGGTTCAAAAGGATGTAGTATTTGCAATTTCCGCAAATATTGTTTTTTTGTAAATTGAGGCGATTTAGAATTTCGTTTTTATTAATCCAATAACATACGACATGTCAGCAGATAGACCGTGGTTAAAAAATTATCCGAGTGGCATTCCTGCCAATATTGATCCAGATGCCTATCCAACTTTGGTATCTATGTTTGATGAAACATTTGAGAAGTACAGAAAGTTGCCTGCATTCACTTGCATGGGCAAAACTATGACTTTCGACGAACTCGATAAAAAATCAAAGCTATTTGGCGCGTATCTTCATTCGAGAGGATTGGAACCAGGTGATAAAATCGCTTTGATGATGCCCAACATGTTGCAATATCCAATTGCATTGTTCGGTGCTTTGCGGGCGGGTTTGATTGTGGTTAATACCAATCCGCTCTACACACCGCGGGAGATGCTGCACCAATTCAATGATTCAGGTGCAAAAGCAATTGTAATTGCTGAAAACTTCGCAGCCAATCTGGAAAAAATAATTGGCGACACCCAAGTCAAAACCGTTATCGTTACGAGTATTGGCGAAATGTTGGGAGCCATAAAAGGAACGATTACCAACTTCGTTGTTCGAACAGTGAAGAAAATGGTTCCTAAATATAATCTACCAAACACGGTCAATTTTAAAGAAGCATTGAGTCAAGGAAAGAAATTTTCTATCAAAGAATTTTCTTCCAATCCGAATGATACAATTCTACTCCAATACACGGGCGGAACAACGGGCGTCGCCAAAGGTGCCATGCTGACCAATCGCAACCTCGTGGCAAACATGCAGCAAATCCGCTCCATCATGCTACCGTTTTTGAAAGAAAAAGAAGAGGTCGCTTTGTCGCCGCTGCCGATGTATCACATCTTTGCTTTCACGGTCAATTGTTTAGCGTTGATGGGCATTGGCTCGCATACGGTTTTGGTGGTCAATCCACGTGATTTACCATCTGTCATGAAAGAATTTAAAAACCATAAAATTTCTTTGGTCACAGGTGTGAATACACTTTTCAACGCACTGCTCAATGACAAAGACTTCGCAGGTTTAGATTTTTCAAATTTGAAAATTTCTGTTGGTGGTGGTATGGCCGTCCAACGGGCTGTCGCCGAAAAATGGCATAAAGTAACCGGCTGTGCTTTGACCGAAGGTTACGGCATGACCGAAAGTTCACCGGTAGCCAGCACCAATCCAATGAATGGTGATGGCAAATTGAGTACGATCGGTATTCCAGTACCTTCAACCGATATGCGCATTGTGGATGATGCGGGAAATCCGCTTCCAATTGGCGAAACTGGTGAGATACAAATCAAAGGTCCACAAGTGATGAAAGGGTATTACAATCGCCCAGAAGCAACAGCCGATACTATCAGAGATGGTTGGCTTTGTACAGGTGATATTGGGTTGATGGACAACGACGGTTTTTTCAAAATCGTTGACCGTAAAAAGGATATGATTTTGGTGAGTGGTTTCAACGTTTATCCAAATGAAATTGAAGATGTAATTGCTGCCCATCCAAAAGTTTTGGAAGTAGCAGCCGTCGGTTACCCAGATGAAAAGTCAGGCGAAGTCGTAAAGGTTTTTGTTGTTAAAAAGGATAAGTCCTTGACCAAAGATGAACTACTTGCGCATTGTAAAGAAGATCTGACGGGTTACAAACGACCGAAGCATGTTGAGTTCCGCGATGAGTTACCGAAGACAAATGTTGGTAAAATTTTGAGAAGAATGTTGCGGGATGAGGTTAAAAACGGTTGATGAACGACGAAAAACGAAATACAGATTAGGCGATAATTTTAAATTCTCGCCTAATTTTCGAATAAGATTTTATTCCACTATCTTTGAAACCATGATAACTGACATTAACCAATTAGATTTTTCAAAAAGATATACCTACGGGGACTATCTCACTTGGCAATTTGACGAAATGGTCGAATTGATCAAAGGAAAAATATATAGGATGTCGCCGGCGCCTGGTTCACCTCATCAGAGTATCTCAATGGAATTCTCCTATCAAATTAAACATTTCCTAAGGGGAAAAGAGTGCAAAGCATTTCACGCGCCTTTTGATGTGATTTTGCCACTTCCTGCCGATAAACAAACGCCGGAAAAAGCGACAACTGTTGTACAACCTGACCTATGTGTGATTTG
>CALHBQ010000216.1 GCA_937930815.1 uncultured Saprospiraceae bacterium
CCTTCAATCCCTAACCAATTTTTTAATTTACCTAACATTTTAATGGATGTAGACGGAATTTTAATCCGTTTTTAATAATCACAGGCGGAACTTAAGTTCCGCTTACTTTTAGACAAATCGTTTGTGCCAACTTTGAGCCAATGGCTTTTCCCAAACGGTTTCTAATTCTTGTTTTGTTTTCACCAAATTATCAAAGACGATGGTATCATCGTTTATCTTTCCATTTGCAAAAAGCGCTTCAAATTCATCCTTGGAAGCGTATTGAATTTCTTCATTTTCGCGAAAGGAGAAAGTCATTCTATCGAAAAAATTTAGTCCCAATTGATTGCCCAAATCCGTAATAAAACGAACAGAAGAATCAATGGAACAGCCACTTGCGCCTGCCATTGTCTGGTCAACCATCAATACCAAAAACCGATTGTGAAGTACTTTTCCAGCCGCTTTTAATTGCTGATTATGGCTTACCCATTGAGCAGAAAACTCCTTTAAAATCGGATTGATTTTAGTCACCTCCTCTTCCGTCAAACCACGATTCGCCTGATAAATCCAAACCCGAGAATCAGAAGAAAGCCCTTCAAATGTTTTATCTAAACTCATATTGTAAAAACTGGTAAGCCTACGAATTGTTTTGAACAATCAATTCTGCTAAATCAAGCACCATTACTTCTTCTTGCTTTTCATTGGCTTTAACGCCGTCCGACATCATTGTTAAACAAAAAGGACAATTGACTGCAATGATATCCGCACCGGTTGCTAAAGCTTCATCCGTTCGATCCATGTTGATGCGTTTATCACCTGCCTCATCTTCCTTCCACATCTGAGCGCCACCTGCGCCACAGCAAAGACCTGTTGTCTTACAACGCTTCATCTCCGCCAAGTCAGCGTCCAATGCCTCTAAAACCTTTCGAGGCGCTTCGTAAACGCCATTTGCTCTTCCGAGGTAACAACTATCGTGATAAGTGATTTTTTTACCCTGAAAAGAACCTCCTTCTTTCATTTTGACTTTGCCTGTATCGATCAACTCTTGCAACATTTGAGTATGATGAACCAACTCGTAATTGCCACCCAAAACTGGGTATTCATTTTTCAAAGTATTGAAACAATGAGGGCAAGCCGTCACTATTTTTTTAACTTCATACATATTCAACACTTCAATATTTTGAAGGGCTGACATTTGAAAAAGAAATTCATTTCCCGCTCGACGGGCAGGATCGCCTGTGCAAGTCTCTTCATTTCCCAAAATAGCGAAATCGACTCCCGCTTCCAGCAAAATCTTAGTAAAAGCACGGGTCACACGTTGAGCACGATCATCAAAACTTCCGGCACAGCCGACCCAAAATAGAATTTCCGGTTTCTTTCCTTCTGCTGACAACGCAGCCATTGTAGGTACTTGCATAGTTTAATTTACTTGCTATTTCCAATCATTTACCAAGCTGTCAATCATCGCTGGGTAAGGTATTTCGTGATTTATGTAAATGTTGTCCCAAATGTAATCATCGCTTCTTTTAACTCTGTAAAAGACTCGATAATACCCAGAATTCAAATCTTGGGTATTGACACTGACGTTTTGAACGAGACTATCGAAAGTCATTTTGATTCTATCTGTTTCAAGAATTTCAGATTCAGAATACACCTGATCTTTTAAAAGTTGATCAAAATTTTCATCCGCATATTCGGTTTTCTTTTCACCTTTTATAACTACAAAAGATTCTATTCCGTTTGGAGCGCCGATTGTAAAAACATCCGACGCAGGATTCGGATAAATTGAAAAAATCCCAGGCTTTGTGTTCGGATTCCCAACCATTCCAATTGGAGCACCCTGAAAATCTGTCATTCTTATTCCTGTTACCCACTTTAAAAATGTAGCTTCATTCACTGGTTCAGGTTCATTTTTCTTGTCTTTACAAGAGATAAAACAAAATCCGATGGCAATAATAAAGATTGATAGCTTAAATTTCATTTATTTTACGTTTTTATAAAAAGTTGAATCGAATTTCAGTTCAGCATACTAACGAGAAAACTGCAATCACTATTCCGTAAAAAGCGGAATTTAAAAATTCTAACTCAGATGACAATTTTTTTCGGACTTGATTTGGATGAAGGGGCATATTTAGAAAACGAAACCACCAATTTTGGGACAATGGTTGTTGGTCCTAAGCAATTATTATTTTTGTTGGAAGGTCAATTGGGTTTGGCTGGTCATGCAAATGATGTTGAATACTTGCGTGTAGAGCAATATCGACAGGCGATTATTCAATATTTGTCGAACAATGAGGAGTGCTTTTTCTCCAATTCTTTTATTGCCGATCAATTTGCTACGGCAAATGAAATGCTCAAAAGAAGAGATGAATTGGCAGAATCAGGTTATAAATTTGAAGAAGAAGATTCCGCTCCCGAACGAATCAGAATCATTGCCGAAATTGAACGTTTACTTGATTTAGAACCAAGTTTGACGCTCTCATCAGGATTTGCAGATAGAATCAATGATGTGATTTTAGCACTTGAAAATCAAGAAACTTCTATTGAAAAAATACACCTCAATGAGCCACTTGATTTACAAAAAGTAGAGTTAAAAAGATTATTTGGAGCTTTATCTGAAAAGATAGAAATTATTGAGTTGAATGATGATTCAAAAATTGAAACTGCTCAGGATACAGATCTTGGTAGTTTAAAAAACATCATTCTCAACGGAAACAAAGGCAATGAAATAAATGCTTTAAAAAATGATGGGTCATTACTGATTTTACAATCGAAAAGAGCAAATGAATCTGCTTCGTGGATTTCAAAATTTCTTTTAAAAAATCCAGAGTTCAAACCACTTTGCTTGATTCCTGAAAAGAATAGAGGATTGGACAATGCATTTATACAAGAGGGCATTCCGAGTTTGGGCATTCCGTCCGCATCATTGGCACGACCGAGTTTGCAGATTTTAAAATTGGTACCTGCTTTTCTTTGGGAACCAATTGATCCTTATAAGTTATTGGAGTTCGTTTCATTGGCAGTCAAGCCATTGGATGATGGTTTAGGTTTCGTTATCGGACGTTTGATGGCTGCAAAACCAGGAATGAATAGCGATGAATGGAAACGTGGTATCGAAGGTTATTTTGGACAATTGTTAAATGACGAATCCAACGATGCCGTCAATTATGATTATATCCGAAAAGAATATGAATTTTGGTTTGAACGAAAAAGACATAATGTAAATGCAACTGTTCCGAAGAGAAAAGTGATTGAGATTTTTGAAAAATTGGAACAATGGGCCTTTGAGGTTTTTGATGAAGAAGGCTCTAAAAATTCTTCTTTAATTGTATTGAGCGAGCAGTCCCGTCGCATCAAAGAATTGCTACAAACGCTTCCAGAAACTCAATTGACTTTCCTCGAATTGGAGCGAATCGTTCGTACAATTTATGAACCGTCACCAGTTGTTTTCAGGCAAGAAGAAATAGAAAGATTGGATCATATTTATGATTCCAGTGCGGTACTTTCGGAATGTGATGAGTTCCTTTGGTGGAATTTTTCACAAACAGAATCGACTCGTTTTTTCAGTCGCTGGTATCCAGATGAGCGTAAATATTTGGAAACTAAAAAGATTGCTTTAGATACGCCAGCCATGGAAAATAGTCGAATGCTTTGGCAAAGAATTCGACCTATTTTGAAAACTCAAAAGCGATTGGTTTTAATGTTTGCTGAAACAGTGGATGGAAATGATGTACATCCTCATCCTTTGTTTGGCGACTTGGAGGCGGCATTTGGACATTTGGACAATATCACTTTAGATTTAAGTAAAAATACGGGTGCCAAAAATTGGGCAAAACATTTCAACCTACCCGATAAAATTGAATTGGCAAGTCAAAAATTTGGAACGCCAAAACCATTTGTAGAAATAAAAGAAAGACCTGTATTGAAAGATTTGGGAGTGCAATCACCGACCAAATTGCAGACGCTTTTGTATTATCCATATCAATGGATGTTTAAAGAGAAAATTCAATTAAGACAGTCTTCCATTTTAAGCGTCATCAAAGAAAATACGCTTTATGGTAATTTGGCTCACCACTTATTTGAACGACTCTTAAGAAAGGATTTTTATACTTGGGACAAATTGATGGTCGAAGATTATATTGAGCGTTCCATCCCTGTTTTGCTTTCAAAAGAAGGAGCTGTTTTAATGATGTATGGCCGCGAGCCAGATCGGATTGCTTTTGAATATAAAGTAAAATATGCCGCTTGGAATTTGGTTTCGATGATTCAAAATAATGGTTGGAAAGTCCTTAAAACTGAAATGGAATTGGAAGAAACCATCAATAAAACGGAATACAAAGGTTTTGCAGATATTGTTTTAGAAAGAGGAAAAGAGAAGGCTATCATCGATCTCAAGTGGCGAGGAATAGGGTGGAGGCGTGATTTGATAAAAAATGAAGAAGACATTCAATTAGTGCTATATGCACAGCTGCTTAAAAAGGAAGCTTCCTGGCCAAACACTTCCTTTTTTATTATCGAAAATGGAAAGATGTTGGCTCGAAACAATAATGCATTTTCTGAAGTTTCGCCGATTGTACCTGACTCCGACGATCAGGAAGTTTATGATAAAATTTTCAACAAAATAGAATCAACTTACCATTGGAGAAAGGAACAAATAGCCAATGGAAAAATCGAAATTCGTTGTACACAAACTGCTTTGGCTTTAGAAGATTTTTATCATGAAAAAGAAGTCGATTTATTTTCCAAACTCGAAATGAAAACCGAAAATGCAAAGTTTGATGAGTATCGAGTGTTGATTGACTTGATGGAGTAATTAAACAATCAAAATTAAAATGTGCAATCAAAATCAAAAATTTTGGAAATTGAATTTTTGATTTTTTTTTCTGATTCAGAATCACCTTGTTCGTTCATAATAAACTTGAGGTGTTCTATTCCTCAAATATTCAATCTTATTTCCATTCTTTATCATTCTAAAACCACGATTCTTTTTATTATAAATGATAATTTCATCCTCTCCTTGGATGATAGTGAAGAGTAAATTTCTTTTATTTGAAAACGAACGATTTCTAAAAATTTCAATTCGATTATTGCGCTGAGTAATGTAATATCGTCCATCCAAATCAACTCCTTTTCCGATTTGTACAAAATTTCTTCTACCGAACAATTGCTTTACTTCATAACCTTTCCCATCCCATCTTATCGCAGTTTTTCCCAACGGATATTTCATCAATAATTCATCCTCCGATTCATAAATTCTTAATTTACTCAGCAACGATTCTCTGATGATTAAAGAACCATCTTCCTCATCTCGTTCGAAACGAGTCATTTGAGTACTGGCCAAAAAAGTCCCATATCGTTCTTCATAAGTATTCCCTTCTTTGGTATATCTATTCCTTCTTTGCGGCGTTACGCGCTCTGTAATTTCAAAATTCTCGTTTTCTTTTATCTCGTAAAGTTTATCCACCAAAATACTTAAGTTGTTATTCAAGTCATAGAATAATCCATTCCCAAGATGAAAACCTAAACGATTATAAGAGGCAAATTGAGTGCCTCCCTGTCCACCTGCACTCGTTTCTGTTTCTCTGATTACATCCAACCGAATTGAATACAAATCATAGCCGGGTTCCAGCTTCAATGGTTCTAAATCTATCTTTTCTAAATTGGTGATGTTTTGTTCCAAAACAGGGGAACAGCTTTGTAGAATTGCAAATGCGAAAATTGATAAGAAAAATATTTTGCTATTCATGAATTCAAAATTTTCGGTGAATATTTATTTATAATAGATTCAATCGCCTTTGCAAGTTTTCGATCTTTTTCAGTGAGAATATTTCCTTCATCATGAGTTGTCAGATTGATTTCAACTCGATTCCAGCTATTTTTCCAATCAGGGTGATGGTTTAGTTTTTCAGCAACAATTGCCACTTCTTTCATAAAAGAAAATGCCTCATCAAAATCCTTGAAAACAAGAATCACTGATAAGGCATTTTCTCTTTCTACAAACATTATTTCAATTTAGGATTCCAATAAAGCAGGATTCAATCCCATATTATTAAAACCTCCATCATGGAAAAGGTTTTGCAT
>CALHBQ010000217.1 GCA_937930815.1 uncultured Saprospiraceae bacterium
TTTATATGAAAGGCAGTGGCTTTGGCTTAAAAGTAACTCAAACTGCGATTTTCGTAGCTATATTTTGCATTAAAGATTTTGTTAAAGTCAAGTGGGTTGCCAAGTTACCATTTTGTATGAACGCAAAGACGTAAAAGGCGCAAAGGAGCGATTCAGAGTTATGAACGCTGAGGCGCGCGGCAGCAGAGGTTTATTCCGCTAAAAAACACTCTTGAAATTTGAAACGATCCTTTGCATTCATCTAATCCCGATGTAAGAATCAACTCACGTCGGCTTAGTATTTTTAGCAGAAAGAAAGAAAGAAAGAAAGAAAGAAAGAAAGAAAGCTATGGGTGAAATGGTTCTCCGCTTTTGTTGGCTCAGCAATGGCAGACAGGTTCGGCTTCGCTCAGCCAACGCGTACTGCTGACTGCGTATTGCTGACTGCCGACTGCTAACTGAAAAACTGCCTACTGAAAACTACTCAATCTCCAACCAAACCCCACAATGATCAGAATGAACCGCTTCATTATGATGTCCAGCCGCTTTAATTTTATTTTTCATTTCATTGCTAACTGACTGATAATCAATGCGCCAGCCTTTTCCTTTGGCTCTCGAATTGAATCGGTAACTCCACCAACTGTACTCTTGTTTTTCTGGATTGGTGTGACGGAAGGAATCTGTAAATCCACTCTCAAACCACTTGGTCATCCATGCTCGTTCATCGGGAAGGAAGCCTGAATTTTTACTTTTTGGATTATGAATATCAATTTCCGCATGAGCAATGTTGTAATCACCAACGATGATAAGATTAGGTCGCGTTTTTTTCAACTCATGTGCCCATTTATAAAAGTGATCTAAAAATCGATACTTTGCCTCCTGTCTCAAATCTCCAGAAGTCCCTGATGGAAAGTAACAATTCAAAACAGTCAAGTCCCCAAAATCTGTGCGGATGACTCTACCCTCTTTGTCAAATTCTTCATTGTCACAACCAACCGAAACAAAATCAGGTTTTGTTTTGGAATAAGTCGCGACACCACTATAACCTTTCTTTTCAGCAGAGAACCAATTGGTTTGATAACCCAATGCTTCAAACTCCTCTTGCGGCACTTGTTCGATATGAGCCTTTGTTTCTTGAAAGCAAACGATGTCATAGTCATGTTCTTTCAAAAAGCCGATTAAGTCTTTTTTGATTGCTGCTCGGATGCCATTGAGGTTGTAAGAAAGAATTCGCATAGAAATGAGTTGATTGAGAAAAATTGCAAAAGTAAACGGAACTCCACTTGAAGCAATGAATTACTAAATTATTTTTCAAAATTATTCCTATTCCTAAATCTGTGTCTTTTTTATATGCCCTTAAATGCCTTATATGGTTCAAAACAAAATTTCATTAACCCTCAATTTCAAAATCGGAAGCACATCTTTTTCAAACCAAGCATTCTTCCCCATCCATCGATAATTGAGTGGTGAAGGATGAACCACTGGAAAAAATTTAGGAAAGTATTCCTCAAAAGTTCGAACCGTTTCTGTCAGGTTTTTCTTTCTACTTTTTCCTAAATAATATTTTTGAGCATAGGCTCCAATCAAAATTATCATCTCTGCTTGAGGTAAAAATTCTAAGATTTGCTCATGCCAATGCGGGGCACATTCTTTTCGAGGTGGCATATCGCCACTTTTTGGATTTTTACCTGGGTAGCAAAACCCCATGGGTAGATTGGCAAAATTGTCTGTATTATAAAAGGTTTCATCATCGACGCCCATCCAATCTCGTAATCGATCTCCACTTTTATCATTCCAAGGTTTCCCTGTTTGTTGTACATGAATACCAGGCGCTTGACCGATTAAAATGATTTTAGATTTTTTGTTGGCGGTCAAAACAGGTCGTGGCGCAAATGGCAAATTCTCTACACAGATTTGGCACTTTTTGACTTCTTCCAGCAATTTTGGTAAGGACTTTTTCAAATTAGAGTGATTGTTGTGATTGTAAAATTGTTAAAATTGCTGGTCAAAAGCGACAAAAACAATCAAACAATTTAGCCATCAAACAGTCAACTACAACCTGAAGCGTAAAAGCTAATCATTGATTTATCCAACTTTATAAAAAAGAAACCTCCTCATTAAGTACTTTTGCGCAAAAAAGAGAAAATGACCAATAAAGAAATCGCTCGGACTTTTAAAAAATTGGCCGATCTGATGGAATTGCATGGAGAGAATAAATTCAAAATTCGTTCATACTCCAATGCCTATATCACTTTCAGAAAATTGGGGCAACCGTTGACCGAAATGTCGGACGAGGAGATAAAAGAAATCAGAGGAGTCGGTACCGCAATCGCACAAAAAACCCGTGATTTATTGGAAACAGGGACCTTCAAAACACTCGAAGATTTTAAAGAAAAAACACCTTTGGGTGTTCAAGAAATGTTGGGTGTAAAAGGTTTTGGTCCAAAAAAGATATTGACGATTTGGAAAGATTTGGGTGTTGAAACTATTGGCGAATTGCTTTACGCTTGCAACGAAAACCGACTCATCGAACTCAAAGGTTTTGGTAAAAAAACGCAAGATGATTTGAGCAAAACCTTAGAATATTTTCTCCGCTCAAAAGGCAAATATCACTATGCAGCAATTGAGGAAGAAGCGGATGATTTAGTGATAGAAATCAGCGATAGATTGCCCAATTGTCAAGTTGCTTTGACAGGCGAAATGAGAAGAAAAGGAAACGTCGTTTCTGAAATTGAAGTGCTAATCGCAGGTGATTACGACCAATCCGAAATCATTGATAATCAACTACTTACCCTCAAAAAAGAGATCGAAAACGGTATCGAAGCCCAGACCATAAATGAGGTTCCTGTTTTTGTAAGAAATTGTAAAAAAGCCGATTTTGGGTCTAAACTTTTTAGATATACTTCTACCAAAGAGTTCATGTCAGCTTTCCTAAAAAAGTATGAAGGAACCGACTTTCGAGGCATCGAAAAAGAGGCCACTATTTTTGAAAAAGCAAAGCTGCCATTCATTGCGCCTGAGTTGAGAGAAAGCGAGTATTTTTTAGAAAAAGCAATCGAAGGAAAACTTCCAGAACTCATCACCGAAAAAGACATAAAAGGGGTCGTTCACACCCACACAACCTATAGTGACGGATTGAACACTTTGGAAGAAATGGCAACCGCAGCTCAATCAATGGGTTACGAATACATCGCAATTTCTGACCACTCCAAAGCGGCGTTTTATGCCAATGGCTTGAAAGAAGATCGCCTTCGACAGCAATGGGCAGAAATTGATGCTTTGAATGCCAAAATGGACAATTTCAAAATTTTCAAAAGCATCGAGTCCGACATCCTTTCGAGTGGTGAATTGGATTACCCAGAAGAAATTTTGAAAGAATTTGATTGCATCATTGCTTCCGTTCACTCCAATTTAAAAATGGATATTGATAAAGCGACGACGCGAATCATCAAAGCGGTTGAAAATCCTTACACCCATATTTTGGGACACCCAACGGGTCGTTTGCTCCTATCAAGAAAAGGCTATCCGCTCGACCATCAAAAAGTAATTGATGCATGTGCTGCCAATAATGTAACGATTGAATTGAACGCTCACCCATGGCGATTAGATTTGGATTGGACGTGGATTCCTGTTGCGCTTGAAAAAGGCGTGAAAATTTCCATCAACCCAGATGCACATAGTACCGATGGAATTAGAGACATTCATTTTGGTGTTTTATCTGCTCGAAAAGGTGGCTTGACAAAAGAGATGTGTTTGAATGCTTTAGGAGCAGATGATTTCATTTCAGCTTTGAAAAAATAGCATCCAATGATTCCTAAAATAATACATCAAACTTGGAAAAATTCGGAAGTGCCAGAGCAATGGCAAGCCTACGCAAAAAAGGTTCAAGAACTGAACCCTGATTGGGAATATCGACTTTGGACAGATGATGACAATGAAGTTTTTGTAAGAGAAAATTATCCAACGCTTTTCCCAATTTTTCAAAATTTTCCTCGTGGAATTATGCGAGCAGATGTGATACGTTATTTGATAATGGATAAAATCGGCGGCGTTTATTTGGATTTGGATTACGAAATGTTGGTGCCATTTGATTTTGAAAATCATCAATTGGTTTTACCCAAAAATAGAAGTTTAGCATTTGGAGATGAATATGACGGAATCGGAAATTGCATTTTTGCCTCAGCACCCAATCAGAAGTTTTGGAAAGACGTTATTAATAGTTTGATTGCGAATCCACCGCAGGTTGACAAATATATTGAAGTCTTGGATGCTACTGGCCCTCAATTTCTCAACTCTATTTTTTTTAAAAATAAATACCCGACGGCGCATACACCTGAACGACTGATTTATCATCCGCCCTCCCCTCGCAGCCGTTCAGATTATCGAAAGATTTTGAAAAACGGAACTTCAATTGGCGTCCATCATTTATGGGGAAGTTGGAGAGAGAAATCGTTTTTGTCGAGGTGGAAAAAGAAGTTTTTGCGAAGAGTTGGATTGAAGTAAAAGTAATAAGTGTCGGACACCTTAAAGGTGTCCGACACTTCGAAATAAAAAAGGGACGTTAGTCCCGACACCGTTTGTAGAAACAAATTTTTCGAAAAATTTAATAGCCACGTAGTGGCGACACCGTTAGTTCAATTCCAACGGTACCAGGGCTAACGCCCTTCATTAATCTAATTTCAAATTCAATTACAAACAGTGCCGCCACTAACGTGGCTATTTAAAGAATTAAGAAAAACCCAGAGCAGTTTGTTCAAAGAGACTACACAATTTAGAAAAATACTTTACGCAGTAATCCTCGTTTTACTGTTCCCTGCCTTGTTGATCAATTTGGGTTTGATAGCCTTTATTGACGATGAAGGCATCCGCTCGCTCGTGGCTTTGGAGATGAAACTTTCGGGAAATTACATCACGCCGACCATGTTGGGCGATTTTTATTACAACAAACCTCCACTCTACAATTGGATTTTACTCGCCTTTTTCAACCTAACCAATACCATCAATGAATGGACGGCGCGTATCCCGACCGTCGTTTTTCTTTTGAGCTATGGAGCAACCATTTTCTACTATTATAAAAAGCATTTTGATACGCAATTTGCGTTTATCATGGCTTTTATTTTAATCACCTGTGGGCGTATTTTTTTTTATGATTCGATGTTGGGGTTGATTGATATTTGCTATTCTTGGATAATTTTTTGGATGTTCATGACCATTTATCAGCGTTATATCAATGGTCAATTTACGCGGCTTTTTGTGTTTGCGTATTTGCTTGGTTCAATAGCTTTTCTGCTAAAAGGATTGCCGACATTAGTGTTTTTAGCACTCACTTTATTGGCAATATTTATTTGGAAAAAGGACTATTCGAAGTTGTGGAGCGCAGACCATTTCAAAGGCATCTTTGTGTTTTTAGTTATTGTGGGTGGATACTACGCGGTTTATTTGCAAATCAATTCATTGGAAGATTTGTTTCCTAAGATGATAAAACAATCGACTCGTAGAACTGCGATGGAATACGGTTGGCTGCCAACGGTCAAAAATCTATTCACTTTTCATTTCGAGCAAGTTTATCACTTTTTGCCTTGGTCGTTATTAGTGATTTATATTTTTCAAAAAGGCGTTTTCAAAAAAATACTGGCGAATGATTTTCTATCCTTCTGTATGTTAGCCTTTGCCGTAAACATTCCATTATATTGGTCATCGGTCGAAGTTTATCCGAGATATTTATTGATGTTTCCGCCGCTGATTTATGGGCCACTTTTATTTCTACATTTTGAAAATAAGAGTTGGAACAAAAAGGTATTCGAAATTTTGTTGGCTCTATTAATGGTCGCAGTTACGCTTTTGAGTTTTGGAATTCCATTTTTTGAGCAATTGCAAAAGGTTAACTTTTTATATCCAAAAGCAATTTTCCTCATTATACTTTTCTGTACTTCAACCTATTTCTTTTTTAAAAAGAAAAAAGAAAAACTGCTTTTATTT
>CALHBQ010000218.1 GCA_937930815.1 uncultured Saprospiraceae bacterium
GATTTTTTTCAGTAAGTTGAGATTTAAGCCCTTTTTTTGAACATATTTTTATCTTTAATGAAATATTTTTCAACTTTAATAATTGCTCTTTTTTCTATTTCTACACTTTTTTGCCAAACGATTTTTGTTAAACAAAATGGAAATGGTGATGGTAGTTCTTGGCAACAAGCTACAGGTGACCTTCAAGTTGCTCTTCAAGCATCCTATTTTGGCGTAGAAATATGGGTGGCAGAAGGAATTTATAAACCTACTTTTTGCTCTAGTTGTGGAGAACCAGAAAGAAACACAGCTTTTGTGGTAAAAGATGGTGTCAAATTATTAGGAGGATTTAAAGGAACAGAAACACAATCTGATCAACGTGCTGCAAGTCAAAATCTAACAATTTTGAGTGGAGATATTAATAATGATAATGCGTTGACAAATAATTCCTATACAGTATTACTTACCGAAGGCGTATCCAATCAAACATTAATAGACGGATTTACGATTCAAGATGGAAATGCAGATTTTGAAAATGCTGCATTAGGGGATAGACATAATAGTGGAGGTGGTTTTTATAATAATGGTCAGCTTCAAGGGTTTATTTCCCATCCAGTAATTCGTAATTGTACTTTTACTAATAACTACGCTTTTGGGTATGGAGGTGCGGTTTATTCAGATGGAAGTTTTAAAGGGAATGCCTCTCCGCTTTTCGAAAATGTAAAATTTATCAACAATACTGCTAAAAATTCAGGTGGTGGCTTTTATGCCAATGCGGTCTTTGAAGGGCTTTGCGATCCCGTATTTAAATCATGTGAATTTAAAGGAAATAAGGCACTTGATGAGCATGGAGGGGCAATGGTGAATTCCGGAGGAACAAGCGGTATTTCAAATCCATTGATTGAAGATTGTCGCTTTGAGTCAAATAACGCCCACCTGAATGGAGGAGCTGTTTTTAATTTTGGAAATAATGGCCATAGCAATCCAGTTTTTAAAAAAACGGTCTTTATTAGAAATGAAGCGGATGAAGGAGGGGCTGTTTATTCTGATGGTAGCTTTAGTGGGGAGACCAGTCCAAAATTTTTCGATTGTGATTTCTTTGAAAATCATTCGTTAAAAGATGGAGGAGCTATTTATAATTTAGGTTCCTCAAATGGTTTTTGTCAAGCAATTTTTGAAAGGTGCAATTTTGAAAATAATCGCTCTACTGACTCAGGAGGAGCAATTCTGAATAACGGTTCGAGTGGAACCTGCGTACCCCGTTTTTCAAATTGTGAGTTTAAGCAAAATATAGCTACTGCTTTTGGTGCAGTATTTTACAATATTGGAAATGCCGGACATTGTAATCCGGATATCAATAATTGTCTTTTTGTGAAAAATAGAGGATATTCAGCTGGGGCGATTTATAACCTTGGTTCTGACCGAGGACAGTGTAATCCAAATATTATCAACAGTACTTTTGTTGGGAATAGAGCACAAGTAGGAGGAGCTATTTATTGTAATGCAAATGATGAAAATGGTCAAAGTAATCCAGTAATTTCCAATTGTATTTTCTATGATAATTACGCACCTACAGGTAGAGTATTTCGAATTATATTCGGTTTTCCTACGGTAGAATATTGCTCGTTTGATCTTGATAATTGTGATGAATTAAAAGATCATGTATCGTCAAACATTAATTGTGGCAATGGATTAATTTTTAGTCAAGAACTTTATTTTTTAGATACGCTTTCTGGTAATTATAGGCTTAAAGATGGAGCATCTATTATTGAAAAAGGTAACAATGACTTAGTAATTAATCAAGTAGATTTAGATGGTAATCCACGAATTGTAAATGGCCAGATAGATATTGGTGCTTATGAATTTCAAGGGAATATTACTACACTTCCTGCAATAGTCGAGCAGCCACAATCCCAAAATGCTTGTGAAAATGCAGTTGTGGTTTTTACGATAGCAGCTTCGAGTAATGAGGCAGTTAGTTATCAGTGGAAAAAAGATGGTAGCCCGATAATAGGTGCTACTCAAAGTATGTATCAAATAAGTTCTGCAAAACTTCAGAATGCAGGAAGCTATTCTTGTGCCATAACGAACTCTGCAGGAACAGTTGAGAGCGCACTTGCTACATTAATAGTAGAAGAATTAGTTGAATTTTCGATCGATCTTATCTCACCAAGTACGGTCTGTGAAGGAGCGGAAGTAAAAGTAAAAGTAAACCTTACGAATGGCGGTACTACTCCCAAGATCATGTGGTCACTGAATTCAACCCAAATTAATGGAGCAATCGAAGACTCCGTAACGGTTAGTGGAATATTTGGTGTAGGTACTGTAAGTTGCCGAGTAATCACCTCATTGGAATGTGTAGATGAAGATACTAAAGTTGAATCTGTTGATATAACTTCAGTTCCATTCCTAACTCCTACTATCGAAATTATGGGCCCAGATACACTTGTTTGCAAAGGCGAGTTGGCAAAATTCGAATCATCTTTTTCAAATGGTGGTTCATCTCCTTCTTTTGAATGGACCAAAAACAATGTTTCGGTGCCTACGACCACCGATTTTTATGAGGCAACTGATTTGGAAAATGGAGATGTAATTCAATGTTTTATGACTTCATCTGTTCAATGTCCAACATCAAATCCTACCTTTTCAAATAGAATTGAAGCACCTATCGATAGTTGTAATTTTGTTAGTACACTTGACATTGGAGAAAAATATCATATATCTTTGTACCCGAATCCAGTAGAAAGCGTGGTGAATTTTGAATTAGAAGGAATGGATGGAGAGTTAATTGTAACTATTTATGATGCAACAGGCAGCGTATTGGAGGAAAAAATAGTTATGGTTTACGGAAATGATCGAATAAGATCAAGTATTGAAATACCTAATTACTCGCCTGGAATATATTTCATGAACTTTAAAAACGAAAAAAAATCAGCTACCCACCTTTTTGTTAGAAAATAATTTCCCTAACTCAAGATCCCCGAGAGAGGTTTGCGAATATCATTTAGCATAATTTGTGACATTGCTATTTGATATATATAGTTTGTTTAAATTTGTTAATTTTGCGTCGAATTTGGCTTAAAATTAGCATACACCAATAATAACCGATTTATCCAGAACTAAAATCTGATAAAATTGAAATTCAAAATTTTACTCCCTGTCCTTCTGTGTCTATTTGTGACATTGACCTGTGTTGCGCAGGATCTTCATTTCACGCAACATTACAATACCCCAATGTCGGTATCTCCCGCTCTGACGGGAATCTTCAATGGTGACCAACGATATATTGGTGCCGGAAGAGGACAATGGTATACTGCTGACGCACCTTACACCACTTTTCATGGATCTTTTGATCAGAAAGTTTACAATAAAAAACTGGGTAAAGGTTTTTTAGGTGTTGGAGGTGCTTTAAGTTATGATCGCTCAGGCGATTCTCGACTAGCATTAATTCAACTAAATTTAGCTGGTTCATACACTTATGTGTTAGATCCAGAAAATCTTGTTACAGGTGGCCTTATGATTGGTGCTGGACAACGCTCGTTTGATATGGCTGACTTGCGATGGGGAAGCCAACATAACGGTGAGTTGTTTGATCCAGTTACTGCTTCAGGAGAGAGCTTTAACGAGAGTGGATACCTCTATCCTGACTTTGGACTCGGTATTAATTATCGCGCTCAGAAAACGGATAAGCGAACACATGTTGATATTGGAGTAGCTGCTTTTCATTTACATCAACCAAATCAAAGTTTTGATGACCAAGGTGTAAGTAAGCTTCAACCAAAGTATAGCATTTATGCCAATCAATTATATCAATTAAGACCTAAACTTGATTTTTATCTAAACGGATTGGCGCAGCTTCAAGACAAATATTTTGAAGGTGTTATCGGAGCAGGTGGTCGTTTTCATTTAGACCAAAGACGAGGAAAAGAATTGGCGCTTCAAGCTGGATTGGCTTACCGATTAAATGAGATTGGAGATGCTGCAATTCTTGCTGTTGAAGGACATTACCAGTATTGGCGCTTGGGTGTGAGTTATGATATTAATGTATCTGAGTATAGGATTGCATCCAATAGAAATGGTGGCCCAGAAGTTACCCTGCGATACATCGTCAAATTTGTAAAACCGATTCCAGTATTCCGAATTTGCCCAATAATATAAGAAATAGAGAGATTTACTAATTAGTAAAATTCCAAAACCGATTTAAAAGGAATTATTACTGAGCGTTAGTACTCGCCTCCTTAATCAAAAATCTATCAAGAACACCCCTCTTTTTGTAAAAAGGCGTACACAATGAATGATAAAATATTAATTCCCATTGTCCTTTTATTTTTTGTTTTTTCAAATAGTTACAGTCAAAACAAAGGACAATTCCTAAAAGCTGCTGATAAATCCTTTGCACAGGAAAATTATTACGCAGCTATGAAATATTATAGTGAAGCATTAGAATTTGATTCTACTCAAGCAGATGTTTGGTACAAACTTGGAGAATCAGCAGAAGCTTTCTATGCCTTTTCTATTGCAGAAGAATCTTACCAAAAAGTTCTGGATATCGATGCTTCTAATTTCCCATTGACAAAAATGAAATTGGCAGAAGTTCAGACTAGTCTGGGCAAATACGGTGATGCGATTTCGTACTATCAAGCTGTTCTTGATGATTCAACTATTGTGAATGGAGATATTAAGCTAAATGCAACCCTCGGACTTGCCGAGGCAGAGTGGGCTTTTGAAGTTATTTCTAATCCAGACACGAATATGGTAATAGAAAACCTCGGTGAAGATATCAACTCTCCATATTCAGAGGTCTCCCCTACCAAGGTAGGAGATAAGCTATATTACACTTCGTTTCGATTTGAAAATCCAAACGATAATAACGACCCACCTCGTCAATACAACAAAGTTATGCATACAGAGAGTGGACCAGCGATGCCTTGGGAAGAATTCAATTCGGACAAAAGGCATACGGCTCACTCAGCTTTTAGTATAGATGGATTGACAAGAGTATATTTTACGTATTGTGATTATGTGAACGAAGCAGACATTCGATGTGAAATTTACTACCGTGAAAAAGATTCGACTGAGGTTTGGAGAGATCCTGTAAAGCTTCCTTCAAGTATTAATGTCGCAAATTTCAATTCTACTAATCCAGAAATTGCCAAGGTGAATGGAGAAGAACACTTATTCTTTTCTTCTGACAAACCAGGTGGAAAAGGAGGAATGGATTTGTATTTTAGTAAAGTAAATGAAAAAGGTAAGTTTTCTAAACCAGTTAATTTATCTGAAATAAATACGGATGGAGATGACATTACGCCATATTACCAATCCAGTATGAATACGCTCTATTTTAGTAATAATAGTCGTCAAGGATTGGGTGGCCATGATATTTTTAAATCTGCTTTGAAAGAAGGAGAATGGAGTTCCCCAGAGCATTTGGGGTATCCACTCAATAGTAGTTACGATGATATTCATTACAAACCAAGTGCTGGAGGGGCATCTGCTTATTTTGCTTCCAATAGATTAGGTTCTATTTTTCTCGAAAGAGAAAAAGAATCATGTTGTCATGATATCTACTCCATGCAAACTCAGAATGTTGAATTATTAGTCAACGTTTTTGATAGGTTTAGTAAAAAGCCCCTTAAAGGGACGACTGTTACTTTAACTCGATTGAAAAGTAAAACAGTGGTAGAATCATTGACCAATGAAACTGGAAATGATTTCGATTTTATACCTGAAAGAAGATATGCTTATATTTTAAAAGCTGAGAAGAACGAATATACCACTGACATTGATACCATTTATTTAGATAGAGATCCAATGTTGGATATGACCTCTATCAACCATGAAATGTTTATTGAATTAGCAGAAGTAAGTTTGACCGTTTTGACCTTTGATGATTATTCAAAAGAAGGATTGGTTGGAACAACGCTACAGTTGTTTGAATTAATAGGCGGCGAACGAAGATTGGTTGAGGAGAAAAATAATCCAGATGGAAATGATTTTGAATTTACGGTGCAGCCTGGGAAGACTTATATAGTTAGAGGTTCAAAAAGTGGTTACGAACATGACTTGGATACTATCCGAGTTCCGCAAATTGTTGATGTACCAAACTTGAAAAGTGAATTATATTTAGCACCATTAATTTTCGCTAAATTTTTACCGATCTCACTTTATTTTGATAATGATCACCCTGATCCAAACACAAGAGAGACTTATACTTCTAAATCCTATTTAGAAACTTGGGATAAGTATAGAGCCCGAGAAGGAGAATTCATGGATGAGTATGGAAGTGGAATGCAAGGTCAAATGAAAATGATGGCCACCCAACGGCTTGGTGGCTTTTTTGAAAAAGAAGTAAACGCCGGGGGTAAAAATCTCAAAACTTTCACAGATCTTCTTTATGAATTTTTGAAGCAAGGCAATAATCTCGAATTGGTGCTTCGTGGATATACTAGTCCACGTGCAGAATCTGATTATAATGATATGCTTTCAAAACGTAGAATTATTTCTGTTAAAAATCACTTTGAAAGACATAATGGGGGAATTCTAAGAGAATTTATCAAATCTGGTAAATTAGTTATTCTCGAGAGACCTTATGGAGAAACGAAGTCTAAAACTGATGTCAGTGATAAGCTAGATGATGTCAGGAATTCGATATATGGGGTTCCGGCATCTTTGGAAAGAAGAGTCGAGATTATTGATGTAAAACAGGCAGAAGATTCTCAAAGAGGGACTAGATAAAAACTATTTTCAAAAACCGTACTCCCTAAATTAAAGTAAGTTAAAATGAGGCTTGATATCAACCAAATAGTTAAAAACTTGTGCTTAGCACTTCTTTTAATACTTCCCGGTGTTACAAAAGCATCACATATTATTGGTGGTGAAATTCAATATAGATGTCTTGGAGGAGGAGATTATGAAGTGACAGTCAATGTTTACAGAGATTGTTTCTTTGGAAATGTTGATGCACCATTTGATAACCCAGCATCTGTCGGAATTTTCGATTTGAATACAGATACCTTGGTAGGAGATTTGCGGATTCCATTTGTGAGTGATGATACACTTGATTCATTTTTGGCAGATCCATGTTTTATTGTGCCATCAACAGTTTGTGTCCATACGACTACCTATAAAGACACCATAAACTTACCTATGATCTCTGGAGGGTACACCTTGGTTTATCAACGTTGTTGTAGAAACCAGACCGTAGAAAATATAATCGTTCCAGATAGAACTGGAGCTACCTATAATATTGTTCTCTCTGAGCGTGCTTTAACCGAATGTAATTCAAGCCCTGCTTTTAAAGAATGGCCTCCATTGTTTATTTGCGCAGGAACTGAAATTTTTTACGATCATTCGGCAGAAGATCAAGAAAATGATTCCTTAGTATATAGTTTATGTACACCAAACACAGGAGCTTCTTTTGGTTTTCCAAAACCACAGCCACCACTTCCTCCGCCTTATGATACAGTAGAGTGGAAGGCACCATTTAATTTGAATAATATTTTAGGGTCAGGAAGACCGTTGGCAATTGATCAAAATACAGGACTGCTTACTGGGCGACCAGATGTTCAGGGACAGTTTGTCGTTGGTATCTGTATTGAAGAGTATCGTGGAGGTACCTTGATGTCTCGTACTATAAGAGATTTTCAATACAATGTTGGACAATGTGGAATTATCACTTCTTCTTTCCAATCTCCAGAAACGCTTTGTGATACACTTGGAGTAACTTTGGAAAATGACAGTCAAGATGCAGATGAATTTTTATGGGTATTTGATTACCCCAATATGACATATACAGATACAGCAAGAGTACCAAACTTTACTTATCCAGATACAGGTAGCTATACAATTGCATTGATAGCTCAGCCAGGAAGTAATTGTTCAGATACATCATTTGCAGATATATTTATTCAGTACAACTCTATTGATCTTAATTTTGATATTACGACATTGGATTGCGCAGATAGTTCTCAAGTTATTATAAATGACTTGAGTGTTGATCCTGTCTCTCCAATCACCACATGGAATTGGGAATTTACATTTTCGGATGGAACCGTCCAAACTACAAATGTTCAAAATCCAATATTTAGTGCGCCTGCTTTAGATACCGTAGAGATAGAATTAATAATAGAATCTCAAAACGGATGTATAGCTACTGATACCAAAATAATTCCCACAAATGTTTTAGACCCAAGTAGTACGATTCCTGATCAATTGAATATTTGTCAAGGGCAAAGTGTTGAACTGAACCCTGGAGGAGATCCAAGATTCGATTATTCTTGGTCACCTTCCAATACATTGAGTGATGGAACAATCGTAAATCCAACCGCTACGCCAAATACAACTACAATTTATCAGGTTGATATCTTTGTTGGAAATCAATTTTGTACTATTAAGAAAGACGTAGAAGTCGTTGTTCAACCTGCACCAGTCTTAGGTTTTGATTACGAACTTGGTTGTGATAATCGAACGGTTACTTTTACAAATAATAGTACGGGTTCAACAGATTTTATTTGGAATTTTGGTGATGCTGCGAATACAACTTCAACAGATATAAATCCAGACTTTGTTTATCAACCTGGAACTTATGAAGTAGAATTATATTTGCCGAGTAGCACTTCAACTTGCCTTGATACAGTCAGAAAAACAATTGAAGTCTCTGACAGAGGTTTAAATGTAGATTTTGCAGTAGAATATGAGAATTGTGCTTTAGGAAACCTTACGGTAAATTTCACGCCAATCGTAAACGTCAATGGTCATACCATTACGGATTACAATTGGAACTTCGGTCCTTCTTTAGGAACAATGACTGGACAGAATCAACAATTATCTTTTTCTACTAGTCAAAATATCGACGTTGAATTAGAAATTATAACCTCTCAAGGTTGTAGGAGTGTTATCTCCAAAAATCTTGACTTTAATATGGTAGAACAATTACCTGATGGTAATTTCCAATTATGTGCTGCCGATAGTTTGGAATTGAATCCAAATTTCAACCCTGATTATAGATATGTTTGGTCACCTTCAACGGGATTGACCAATCCAAACTCACCTAATCCACGGGTGAGCGTTACAAGTACTCAAACTTACAGTGTGCAGATTTCTGCTTTTGGAGTCGATACTTGTGATATCATTCATAATGTAGAAATAACAGTTCCACCAGTTATCAATTTACAATTAAGTGACGATGAAATCACTTGCGACTCATTTGCAACGTTATTCGCGAATACTACTGCCAATCCAAATATTCAGTGGTTTGATAGTAATTCGAATCTTGTAGGAACAGGAGGAAGTATTACCGTTTCTGTTTCTGGCCAAGAAAATTATATGGTGGTTGCCGAAGACGCTTTTGGCTGTAGCCAAACAGAATTTGTGCAAGTAGCCGGAGGGCCAGTAGAAGTAGAAGTGCCAACTGCTCAACAATTATGTATAGGTGAAAATTTCTCAGTAGGTATTACCAACCTTGATCCAAATGATAATTTACAATATTCATGGGGTCCAAGTACGCGTATTCTTTCAGGTGCAAATACTGCTATCCCAGTAATTGATTCAATGCCAGGTAATTTCAATCTTACAGTAGATATTACGTCTCAGTATGGTTGTTCTTATTCTGATGAAATCAATTTAGTTTTTGTAGATCCTGCTCCGATGGATTTTGATTACGAAGTTCAATGTGATGGACTATCTGTTGAATTCGAAAATTTAACTTCGAATGGATTTGACTATAGATGGAATTTTGGAGATTTGGGAACTTCGTTAGATACTACAAGTGCAGTGGATGCCAGTTATACTTATCCAGGGATTGGAGGCTATTGGGTATTGTTGACGATTCCTTATGATGTTTCCTGTAGAGATTCTGTTTTGAAATTTGTAGAAGTAAACGATAAAGTACTCGAAGCAAGCTTCGATGTCGATTACTTAAACTGTTCTGAAGATAGCGTCACGGTTCAATTTACAAGTACCTCATACAGTCTTCAAAATAATGTTACCAATTTGGAATGGGATTTCGGTTCATTAGGAACTTTCAATAATATTCAAACTCAAACTTTCACATTCGCATCAGATGCAACGTTAGACGTTTCTCTTTTGATTGAAAATGCGGCAGATTGTGCAGATAGTCTTTCGAGAACGATTGATTTAAATTTATTTGACCTAACAGGTTTCCCTGATCAACCATTTATTCAATGTGAAAATCAAAGAATTTTCTTAAACCCTGATGGAAATCCAGATTATGAATATGAATGGTCTCCAGCCAATATTGTGGATGATCCAACTTCACATAACCCTGAATTTTTAGGGGGTTCTGATGCTATTTTAAATGTAAGAATTTTAAATATTGGAGCAGATACTTGTGAAGTGTTTAGACAAGTAGAAGTTACGGTGCCTCAGCCAATTAGAATTTCTAATACAAGTGATACAATAACTTGTGGTCACCCAATTACTTTGGCGCCATCAGTAAATGTTATGCCTTTTAATTATGAATGGACAACGCTTAGCGGTACTGCATTAGGAAATGATCCGACTTTAGTTGTTGACCCCAATACTACTGAAACATATGTCCTAATTGGATTAGATGATTTTGGATGTGGAATGAGTGATACGATCGATGTCATCAACCAACAAGTTGATGTGCAAGCAAATGGTCCGGGAGGTGTTTGTCAAAATGCATTTACGACGCTTTCAATAAATAACCTTGATGCTAATGATAACCTAGTAAATATTGAGTGGATGCCTGTTGATAAAATTGTTATGGGTCAAGGCACTGAAACTGTAGAAATAAATACAACAGATCCAGGTACTAACATCTTCCAAGTAATTACAGAAAATCAATATGGCTGTCTTGATACAGCTAGTGTGGTTTTAGGTATTGGAGCTTTTGACCCAGGTACAGATCGTTCTATTGAAATTTGTACCAATGTAGAAACGAATATTTATCCAGGTTTCAATCCAGATCAACAATATTTATGGTTTCCGGCGACAGGGTTAAATGATCCAATGAGTCAAAATCCACGTGCAACGCTTTCAGGTAATGTTACCTACATGGCGCAGGTGACCGAAATGGTTGATTCACTTACCTGTATCGATACTATACAGGTAGATGTAGCGGTGCAAACACCTATTCAATTGCAGCTAACTCCAAGTGATACTTTATGTGAGCAACAAGTAGTGACCTTAGAGGTAATCACGCCGCAGACAGGCCTTGACTACGAATGGGCACTAACACCTGATTTTATGGATATTATAGATACGCAAAGAGAAATCTTTGTGAACAGTACAGGTGTTAATACTTTTTATGTTAGAGGATTTAGTCAAGATTCTCTAAAGTGTCAATATGGAGGTTCTGTTACAATGACGATTGTTCCAATCGATGTAGAAGTAGATGCTGACACAACGATCTGTTTTGGTAACCCTGAAACGATCAGTTTAACCAATCAATCTTCAATTCAGAATTTGACTTATAATTGGAGTCCTGCCAATCAAGTGATTTCTGGTCAAGGAACTTCTGATGCAGAAGTTGATATTTCGACGCCAACGATTTTTACGGTTAACGTAGAAAATCAATTTGGTTGTCAAGAAGATATTGATATAAATGTCGATGTTGTAGATTTAGATGATTTGAATGTTGTTGGTGAAGTAACAGCAACACCAGATTCGATTTTGTTGGGACAAACTTCTCAATTAGAAACGACATTTGACTCTGATTTCTTTTACACTTGGACGCCATCTGGATCTTTAGATGATGATAGTGTAAATGACCCAGAGGCATCGCCTGAAGAAACAACGACCTACACTGTTCTTGTCGAAGATGATAATGGCTGTGTAACTACTCGTACGGTAACAGTAGTGGTTTTCGACCCACTTTGTGTTGAACCGTATATATTCTTACCAAACGCCTTTTCACCAAATGGTGATAACAATAATGATGTTTTGAGGCTCAAAGGTCAATTTGTTGAAGAAATGCATTTAGTCATCTTCGACCGATGGGGACAAAAAGTTTTTGAGTCAAGAGACCAATCATTTGGTTGGGATGGAAGATATAAAGATGAAGAGTTGAGTCCCGATACTTACGGTTTTTATCTTACCGTAAAATGTATTGATGGCGAAGATTATTTCAAAAAAGGAAATATTTCGTTGATTCGATGATATTTTAAATAACTTTTCATAAAAAAAGGCTCTGAAATTGATTTTTCAGGGCCTTTTTTGTTTTGACGATAAAACAACCAATAATTTTAACAACTGATAATTCGAGGAAACAATTTTTGCTAAAAAGGTATTTCTTCAAAATAGTGTCACCTCAATTGAATTGATATAATTGATATATTTATTTTTTTTGAAAAATATATCTTTTTATGCTTCAAAAAGCTAAAAAATAGTTTTTATTAACTATGGATTATATCTACATTTGCACCGCTTTTCAGAAAGCACTATCACAAAAGAAAATTTGGTATCCAAATGCGGAAATATATTCTCAGTCTTTGTTGTATTTTTTGTCTTTCTGTTTTTGCGTTAGCGCAACACGATGGTCATAATCATGACGGTCACAATCACGCTAAGAAAACGCAGGCTACAGATCATCAAGGTCATAACCATGATGGCCATGATCACGCTGGTCACAACCATGGAAATCATGAAGGTCATGACCACGGTAGTCACGCTGGACACAATCATGGTAACCATGCTGGACATGATCATGGAGCTCACTCCAATGGTGAAGGCCACGCAACGAATGCATGTGGTCACGGTGGACATCACGAATTCAATCCTGGTGAAGCTGCATTCCACCACATTTCAGATCAAAACATTTATAGTATAGGACCATTCTCTTTTCCACTGCCATGCTTTCTGTATGCATCGGGAAAAGGTTGGGATGTTTTCTCTTCAGGAAGGTTTGATGCGGATAGTCATGGGAATGGTGAGAAAGCATACAATCAATATATTTTATGCGAAGGTTCGGCAAGACGTGTACAAGATGCATCTTTTCCAACAGGTGAGATTGATTTGGGACACCATGCAGTTTATACTAAAAAATTGCCTACCGATAAAGGCAAAACCAAAGAATACGCATTCGTTTGTTACAATGGAAAAGAGTGGCAAGCAGACAGTAAAAGTACTGCTGACGCAGGAATGTTTGGAGGAGGAATCACATCTTTTTACGATTTCTCAATTACGAAGAATGTCTTAACGATGATGTTGGTATTTCTCTTTTTGGCTTGGGTTTTCATTTCAATGGCAAAATCATATAAGAAAAGAAGAGGAATGGCGCCTACAGGAATTACGAATTTTATAGAGCCGATATTTATTTTTATTCAAGACGAAGTTGCAAAACCGTTTTTGGGGCATAAGTGGCAAAAGTACTTGCCGTTCCTTCAATCAATTTTCTTCTTTATTCTTGGACTAAACTTGTTCGGACAGATTCCATTTTTTGGTGGTTCGAATGTAACGGGTAACTTATCCTTTACATTAGTATTGGCAATTCTTGCTTTTCTTGTGACGAATTTGAGTGGTAATAAACATTACTGGGGACATACATTATGGATGCCGGGAGTGCCGCCGTTATTGAAAATATTGGTAATTACACCAGTAGAGATATTGGGACTATTTATCAAGCCGATTACTTTGACACTTCGTTTGTTTGCGAACATCACGGCAGGTCACATGGTAATTGCAATTTTCGTCGGTTTGATTTTCGTATTCGGCCAATCAGGAGCGAATCCTGGTGCTGCGTACGGAACAGCTGTTGGTTCAACAATTTTGACCATGTTTATGATGGCAATAGAGTTGTTGGTGGCATTTATACAAGCGTTCGTGTTTACGATTTTGACAGCTTCTTATATAGGAGCAGCTGTTGAAGAAGCACACCACTAATTCTCGAAAACTTGTTTTTGAGAATCAATAAGAATTTTATTTTTTATATCATATAAATAATTTTAATCATGACCGGAAATATTGCCGCAATTGGAGCTGCATTAGCAGTAATCGGAGCCGGAATCGGTATCGGAAACATTGGTGGAAAAGCAATGGAAGCCATTGCAAGACAACCTGAAGCAGTAGGTGAAATCAGATCTAACATGATCTTGATGGCAGCCTTGATTGAGGGTGCAGCACTTATCGCGATTATCTTATCATTCTTTGGTGGATAATTAAGATCAAAATGTTATAAAAGGTTGACTCCGAGAACGGTTGGTTTTTGGGTCAACCTTTTAACCAAACATGATTTTATTTTTTTAGAAAATTAGAAATAAATCTTTTAAAAGATGAATTATATTTTACTCGCGGATTTTAGTGTAATCCGACCAGATTTCGGATTGTTTTTTTGGACTTCTGTCATCTTCATTCTTTTCTGGCTTTTGATGGCAAAGTTTGCTTTCAAACCAATCGCTGATGCATTACTTGAAAGACAAAGTGATATTCAAGATTCTTTGGATGAAGCAAAGAAAGCACGTGAAGATATGGCAAACTTAAAAGCCGAAAATCAAGAACTTTTGCGTCAAGCACAAGAAGAACGTGTAGCTATTTTGAAAGAAGCAAAAGAGGCAAAAGATGCGATTATCAACGAAGCAAAAACAACTGCAAAAACAGAAGCTTCAAAAATCGTTGCAAACGCCAAAGAGCAAATCAATAACCAGAGAATGGCAGCAGTCGTTGATATGAAAAATCAAGCTGGTAAAATGGCAATTGATATTGCAGAGAAAATGTTGAAGAGTGAGTTGGCAGGAGAAGCTGCTTCTGAAAGTTTTGTTCAGAAGTTAATCAGCGAAGCAAAATTAAATTAAAAAATTTAGAGTGTAACGAGTTTGGGAATTCTCAAACTCTCGATCTCTCAAATTCTCATATATTATGTCTGTAACCAGAATAGCCACTCGATATGCAAAGTCACTTGTTGATTTAGCCATTGAGCAAAATAAGTTGGATAGAATTAAGGAAGACGTTCAAGCATTTGAGAAAGCAACCCAGCAACGTGATTTCCAACTTTTGATGAAAAGTCCTATTGTAAAGGGAGGAAAGAAGTGGACGATTATTCAAAAGATTTTTGATGGAAAATTTGATTCACTTACGATGGCATTCTTGAAAATTTTGGTTGATAAAGGTAGGGAGGGATACTTGCCTGAAGTCGCTAAAGAATTCAACGATTTGTTCAAAACGAGAAATGAGATTTCAAGTATCAAAATTACCACTGCTAAAAAACTGTCTGATGCAGCAATCGCATCTATCAAAGGCAAATTGGAGAATAGTATTGATACTTACAAAAATATAGAAATCGAAACGGAAGTTCAACCAGACTTGATTGGCGGTTTCGTTATCGAATTCGACGATAAATTATACGACACAAGTGTCAAACATAAATTGGCTTTGCTTAGAAAAGAATTCAAAGACAATTTATATAAATCAATGATTATTGCTGAATAAATATTTAGCAATTTATCATTCATGATTCAAAACATCCTTTTTTAATTAGAAAATTTTTATAAAAATGGTTGACGTAAAACCGGACGAAATATCAGCAATCCTTAAACAACAATTATCAGGATTTGATACGACCACCGAACTTGAACAAGTAGGAAGTGTACTACAAGTAGGTGATGGTATTGCTCGTGTATATGGTTTGAACAGTGTTCAGGCTGGTGAGTTGGTACAATTTGAAACTGGCGTAAACGCTATCGTTTTGAACTTGGAGGAAGATAACGTAGGGGTTGTATTGATGGGCCCAAGTGATGGTATCCGTGAAGGCGCTAAAGTTCGTCGTACAGGAAATATCGCTTCTATCGAAGTTGGAGAAGGAATGGTTGGAAGAGTTGTGGATACTTTGGGTAAGCCAATCGATGGTAAAGGTGAAATAAAAGGAAAGAAATTCTTGATGCCACTAGAAAGAAAGGCACCAGGTGTAATTTATAGACAACCAGTATCTGAGCCACTTCAAACAGGTATCAAGGCGATTGACGCGATGATTCCGATTGGACGTGGACAAAGAGAGTTGATCATTGGTGACCGCCAAACTGGTAAAACAGCAGTGGCGATTGATACCATTATCAACCAAAAAGAATTTCACGCAAGAGGTGAAACAGTTTACTGTATTTATGTGGCATCAGGCCAAAAAGCATCGACAGTAGCAAACGTAGCAAAAACATTGACCGCTTATGGCGCGATGGATTACACTACAATTGTTTCTGCATCTGCTGCAGATCCTGCACCACTTCAGTTTTATGCACCATTTGCAGGTGCTGCGATTGGAGAGTTCTTTAGAGATACAGGTCGTCCAGCATTGATTATTTATGATGATTTGTCAAAGCAAGCAGTAGCATACCGTGAGGTTTCTTTGTTATTGCGTCGTCCTCCAGGACGTGAGGCATATCCAGGTGATGTATTCTACTTACACTCACGTTTATTAGAGCGTGCGGCAAAAATTATTGCAAATGATGAGATCGCTCGTCAGATGAATGATTTACCAGATTCTCTTGCAAATGCAAAAGATGACAGTGGCCAACCTATCGTAAAAGGAGGTGGTTCTTTGACTGCATTGCCAATCATTGAGACACAAGCAGCCGATGTATCTGCATATATTCCTACCAACGTAATTTCTATTACAGACGGTCAGATTTTCTTGGAAACAAACTTATTTAACGCAGGTGTTCGTCCAGCGATTAACGTAGGTATTTCAGTAAGTCGTGTAGGAGGTTCTGCTCAGATTAAATCCATGAAAAAAGTATCTGGTACTTTGAAGTTGGATCAAGCACAATACCGTGAGTTAGAGGCATTCTCTAAATTCGGTTCTGACTTGGATGCATCTACAATGGCGGTATTGGAGAAAGGAAAACGTAACGTGGAAATCTTAAAGCAACCACAATACTCTCCGGTAGCAGTAGAAGACCAAGTAGCGATGATTTATTTAGGTACTAAAGGATTGTTATCTGATGTACCAGTAAATAAAGTGAAAGAATTTGAAGGCGTATTCTTACAAACAATGAAGCAACGTCATGCTGATATATTAGCTGAATTGAAATCAGGTAAGTTGCCAAAAGAAGGATTGGATGCTATTACCAATTTAGCAAAAGAACTTTCTTCTCAGTATAAATAAACTCTATTTCCCAGAAAGTAGCTTGCACAAGCTATTTTCTGGGACTTCATAAATAACACCATTTTTATAAAATTATGGGAGCCAATTTAAAAGAAGTACGTGAACGGATAACGTCTGTAAAAAACACGCAGCAAATTACAAAAGCCATGAAAATGGTTTCAGCTGCTAAACTGAGACGTGCTCAACAAGCGATTACAAGATTGCGTCCTTACGCTGAGAAGCAAAATGCGATGCTGAAGAATATCTTGGCTAATCTTGGTGGAGAAGCAAATATTTCTTTCGGAAAAGAAAGAGAGTTAAAGAATGTTTGTGTTGTGGTTGTAACCTCAAATAGAGGCTTGTGCGGTGCTTTTAACTCTAATGTAATAAAGGCAGCAGAGCGATTGATAAACGGTAAATACGCAACACTCAGAGATTCTGGAAATCTTAAAGTGCTTTGTGTTGGTAAGAAAGGGTATGATTATTATAAAAAACGCATACCAGCTGATTCAATCATAAGCGATTACGTTGCTTTATTTGATGACTTGTCCTTTGATAATGTATCTCAAGTCGCAAAATATTTGATGAAATCTTTTGAGGAGGAAACTTATGATGCAATTGAGGTTGCATATGGTAAGTTTAAAAATGCCGCAACTCAGTTCATGATTTCTGAGCAGTATCTTCCTGTAACGCAAGCAGCAAGTTTAATTGAAGGAGAAGAAACTTCTACAGAAAAAAATAAAGCAAACTATATTTTTGAACCAGACATGGAAAAATTGTTAAACCAATTAGTTCCAAGTATTCTTCAGTCTTCTTTTCAAAAATATGTTTTAGACACTCATGCCTCTGAGCATGGTGCTCGTATGACAGCGATGGATAAAGCATCTGAAAATGCAGAAGAATTGCTGAAAGAATTAAAACTATCATATAACAAAGCACGTCAAGAAGCAATTACCAAAGAAATACTCGAAATCGTTGGTGGAGCTGCTGCACTTGAAGGCGGATAAAATCTGTTTTATTATTGTTATTTGCTATTTATACAAAAAAACGCATTATATTAGCGGACTTTTTGAGATTATTTCTTGAAAAATCCTTTACTCTATTCAAATTATAGAGATTCCACCAACATATTGTTATAAGAAATTGTAGCCCAGGGAGATAAGTATTAGTAATATATATTCTCTTTGGGTTGCGTATTTTACATATTAAAGTTACTTTTTATTTACTAACAGTCTTAAGAGTTGATTATCCAAAAAAAAATCTTTCACATCATGAAATCTCGTATCACATTACTAACAGTTGCAGTCCTATTTTTAGCAACTGGTCTCTTCGCACAAGAGGAGATGATGGAAAAAACAACTACTCCAAATTTTAGGAAATTTAGTGTAGGTGTATTTGGTGGTTTTGCTAACTATCAAGGTGACCTTGTAAAACCTGCTTATAGTTTAAATGGCGGAAACAACAGCTTTGGTTATGGAGCGAACGTTAAATACAATTTTAGCCCAAGTTTAGGTCTTAAATTGGGTTATTTCGGTTCAACTTTAACTGGAGATGAACTTAATTTCGAAGATAGAGGTTACGATCGTAGCTATAATTTCGAAAGCCCATTGTCAGAAGTTTCTTTAAACTTAGAATGGGATTTATTAGGAAATAGAAGGTATAGAACTGGCTTTGCTAAAACGATATCTCCATACGTTTTTGCTGGTTTAGGTTTTGCATCTTTTGATCCTAAACCTGTTTTTAATAAAACTGATCGTCCTGCAGGTGAAGTTGCTGACAGAGCGAATGAAGAAACTTCAGGATTAACTATTCCAATCGGTGGTGGTCTTAGATTTGATCTTTCTGAAATGATTCATGTTGATTTGGAATTAGGATTCAGAACTCCTTCTTCTGATTATCTTGATGGAATTTCTGAGTCTGCAGATCCAGAAGACAATGATTGGTACTCTTATGGAGGTATTAATTTAGGATTTAGATTAGGAGCTGGGAAAGATACAGATGGTGACGGCATCGTTGATAAAAAAGATGAATGTCCTACTGTACCTGGTTTAGTTGATTTCAATGGTTGTCCTGACCGTGACGGTGACGGCATCGTTGATAAAAGAGATAACTGTCCTGACGTAGCTGGACCAGTAGATCTTAAAGGTTGTCCTGACACAGATGGTGACGGAATCATCGACATCGAAGATCAATGTCCAAATGTAGCTGGTGGAACTGCTTTGAAAGGGTGTCCAGATACAGATGGTGACGGTGTTATCGATATGGAAGATACTTGTCCTAATACTCCTGGTTTAAGAAGTATGAGCGGATGTCCTGACTCTGATGGTGACGGAATCGTTGATGCTGAGGATAAATGTCCAAACGAAGCTGGTACTAGCTTGATGGGTGGATGTCCAGATAGAGATACAGACGGTGACGGAATCTCTGATAGCAAAGATGCTTGTCCTAAAGTAGCTGGAGTTGGACAATTCCAAGGATGTCCAGATACAGATGGTGACGGTGTACAAGATTCTAAAGATAAGTGTAGAACTACTGCAGGTTCACCATCAAACAATGGTTGCCCAGTAATCAAAGCAGAAGATAGAAGAATCTTAAACTTAGCTGTTCAGAACGTTAGATTCGAAACTAGTAGAGCGACGCTTAAAAATGAATCTTACCCAATTCTTGACCAAGTAGTTGATATCTTGAAAAGATACCCTGACTACAATGTGAAGATTAGAGGTTATACAGATGATAGAGGTAATGCTGCTGCTAACCAGACACTTTCTGAAAACAGAGCAAGAACATGTGCTAACTATTTAATTTCTAAAGGAATCACTTCAAGAAGAATTTCTTCTCAAGGATACGGTGAAACGAATCCTGTTGCTACAAATGATACTCCTGAAGGAAGAAGAATGAACAGACGTGTAGAGTTTGATTTGAACTTAAGATAATTAAGATTCAAATTAATTTATAAAAAAAGGGTAGAACCAAGTGGTTCTACCCTTTTTTTTGTAGCGATAATAGCATCTATTTTAATGGACTAACCTGAAATCCTTCTTTTCTTAATAAGGCAATTACCCCATTTTTACCGGGCAAATGACCTGCTCCGACTGCAAAGAAAGTTGGTTGATTGCTCATCTCAGATTTCATTGGCTTAATCCAATTTCTATTTCTGCCATCAAGTAAAACATTATCATACTTCTTCATGAAATCATCTGAGCCATTGGCTATGAGGCTGTGTAATCCGAAGATATCCTGCTTTTTGTATAGTTCAATCATTTCGTCTAAATCGCCATTTACAGCAGTTTTTTCTCCTTTAATACCTTGTACTAACATCTCCGCTTGAGCTTTATAAGGAATGCTATCAAACATACTCATTTGATATTGAACGGTTTCGAGTCCTCCCGTTGGCTTTTCTTCTTTTTCTGCCATTTCTGAAAGCACCATTTCGTAGGATTTCATTTCTTCCATGTTCATTCCTTTGCCAACGTTTTCCATGTCTTGAGAAGCGAAAATTGATAAAATCATTGGCTTTACTTTTCCAAAAATCATTAGCGGTAAACCCATTTCGTCGAAGTGTTTTTTTACAACAGCGTAATCTTCTTTGGAAAGTAAATCTTTTAAATGAACGCCGTCATTCATAAAAGATTTCATAATAAGTCCTAATTGAGCAGACATATTAAACATATCTTTGGTATCAATTTCAAAAATCGCTTTTTCTGATTTTTGAAAAGATGACTTCATGATATCTGTTAGAAAAAAATCATCTTTTGGAATAATATGAATCGTTCCAAAAAGCCAAGAAGAAGTTTCTAATCCATTGCCTGAAATTTCCCATAAAAGGGAATTCTCTTCAGCGGTTGGAGCGAATTTCTCCGTGGTATCGATAATTGCAATTGCGGTTTCTTGTCCTTTTACAAAGAAGGAACACAACAGTAGCAATACACTAAATAGTAATTTATGCATTTTATTGATTGTAATTTTAAAAAGAAGGAGGGTAGTTATCTTTAATCAGTGTGTTTTTTAACAAACAGTGTAAGTTTAATAAAATCTTCAACCGAAAGTTGTTCAGGTCTTTTTTGAAAAATTTCGTCTGTTAATAGGGAGGAGTCACTGATAAACGCTTTTAAAGTGTTCCGTAGCATTTTTCTGCGTTGACTAAACGTTTGTTTAACAACTTGCCGAAAGAGCGCATATTCACAGCCCAAATCCAAATTTTCTTTTCTAATCAAACGAATCACACCACTTTGAACTTTTGGAGGAGGGGTGAAGCAACTTTTATCAACATCAAATAAATATTCCCCTTTATAGTAAGCTTGTATTAAAACGCTGATGACGCCATAGGTTTTTGAACCAGGTTTCGCAACAACTCTTGCGGCAACTTCTTTCTGAAACATCCCAACCATTTCTGGAATCAGCTCTTTGTAATCCAGCATTTTGAAAAGAATCTGAGAAGAAATGTTGTAAGGGAAATTTCCAATTAGACCAAAAGGCTGATTCTCAAATAGGGTATCCAATTCCAATTTCAAAAAATCCTTTTTAATAATCGAATGCATCAATTGTGGATAATTAGATGCCAGTGCAAAAACCATGTCTCTATCTGCTTCTACCACCTTCAAATCAAAAGGAAGATCTACAAGGTGCTTGGTCAAATTACCAGTACCAGGGCCAACTTCTAATATGTGCTTGTAAGCACCTTTCAAACTCAAACTATGCGCAATTTCACTTGCAATAGCAGGTTGATTCAAAAAATGTTGACCGTATGATTTTTTCGCTTTCATGAAGCTATTTAAGATTTATTGGCGAGTTGACCGCAGGCAGCATCAATATCTTTTCCTCGACTTCTGCGGACCGTTACGGTAACACCACGAGCGGTTAAATAACTGGCGAATTCATCAATGCGATTTTCGGCAGATTTTAGAAAAGAAGAGCCATCAATTGGATTGTATTCGATGATATTCACCTTGACAGGAAAACGCTTACAGAGCTTTAATAGTTTTTGAGCGTCCTCAATACTGTCATTGAAGTTTTGAAAAGTGATGTATTCGTAGCTGATTTTATTTTTTGTCTGTTGATAAAAATACTCAATCGAATCCATTAAAACCTCCAAATTATTTTGCTCGTTGATCGGCATAATTTGGTCTCGTTTTGCATCATCGCCAGCATGAAGCGAAAGTGCGAGATTGAACCGAACTTTATCATCTGCTAACTTTCTAATCATTTTAGAAATACCAGCAGTACTGACCGTGACACGTCTCGGAGAAAAATTGAGACCTTCAGGATTAGAAATAAGTTCGATACTTTTTAAAGTGTTTTTATAATTAAGAAGCGGCTCGCCCATGCCCATATAAACAATATTGGTGAGCGGGTGTCCAAAATGCTCTAAAGCTTGTTTGTTCACTAAAACAAACTGATCAAATATCTCCGAAGCATCGAGATTCCTAACGCGTTTCATTTTTCCCGTAGCACAAAACTTACAAGTTAAACTACATCCCACCTGTGTAGAAACACAAACGGTAAATCTTTTAACGGAAGGAACAGGGATAAGTACTGACTCGATCAAACTACCGTCATGGAGTTTAAATCGAGTTTTAATTGTCCCGTCATTACTTAACTGAACGGTATCTTCTTTTATCCCATTTATAACAAAATGTGCTTCCAGCTTTTCTCTAAGCGGTTTTGAAAGATTAGTCATTTCATCAAAACTCAGCGCGCCTTTTGCCCACAACCACTCTTCCACTTGCTTTGCTCGAAACGTCTTTTCCCCCATTTCCACGAAAGTGGTCAGAAGCGCATCATGATCCAACAAACGAATATCTTTCTTTTCTATACTCGAATCCATACCGCAAAGATAGGTTGTATTTTTAGAATAGAGCGTTGAGGGAAAAACGAATACATGAAACACCCTTGTTTCAGGTAGTTTTTGATGTTATTATGAAATATTTTATCAATCAATTACATATTACAAAAGTTGGCAATGTATTTGCTACCCTATATAGTGTAGAGATTAAATGGACTTTGTTCCATGAACCCTCATACTATAACACTATAAAAAGAAGCTGTTTTTTTGATTTAGTATTTATCAGCTTCAAAAAAAGAGAGTTTTAAATCTACCCATTTAAAATTCTGGAATTTACCGATTTAAAATAAAATATGGTGGTACTCCTTTTTGGAGCACCTCCCCTTCCCAAAAGTGGCAGATCGTGTCCACAGATTCCTAAACTAACAAAGTTGTTGGTGAGTGCCTTGTGTACTTGCCAGAAAAGTTGTGTGAAGCTTTTGTGCGCTAATACGCTGTAAGCTTTTGTTTAAAATTCAACTTCAGAATTAGCCTAAGCTATAGGCAGTTTCGATTTGAATTTTAAACATACTTCAAAAACGCATCCCAAGAGCGAGGCGTTGTGACCTATGCGTAAAAGCATGGGCACTCGCCCCTTGTTCTTCTTTATTTTAACCACGCCTACACTAAACATACACAACTCAATTGTCAAGTTTTTCGCAAGCGAAGATCTGCCTCGGCGGACTCGACTGCTATTTTTCTAATTGGAATTCGGAGATGCCGAAAGTCCTCGTGGCCTTGGCATGCTCAAAATATATGTAATAAATTTTATTTACCCAGTTTATCCAAAAGTTCTAAATTATGCAAATTTTAAATTATCACAAGGGCTGGATCGGACGACCGATTTACCCACCAATTTTTTTACTCTTATTCCTTTTATGCACTAGTCTGTTTGCAGGCAATTCTCCAACACATTTTAATGAAAATGAAGTTGTAACACCTTGTTCAAAAGGTATTGCTTTACCTTTTTATGAAGGAACTGTTATTGGAAATAATGAAACCAGACTTTTATGTCAAGAAGAGGTAAGCGGTTTGCTAACCGATTTTGAGTTTCAAATGGTTCAAGTAGTTGATTTCGATTCTTTAAATGCAGGATTAGCAACGCCAAGGAATTATTTTATTCAATATGAAATTCAACCGGCTACGGTAGTTGATCCGAATACACCTGCTGTTTTAACAACAACTTTAAGTTCATTAGCAGCACCTTTTCCATTGACAGGAGGTATTAATACAGTTTTTGAACCGATGGTTCAAGATGCCTATATGATTTCTTCACCTGCAGATTTTACAATGCCCGCGATGGTAAGTTATCACATCATAGTTCGATTGATGGAGTCAACAGGTGCAGGAGATGTTGAAATTTGTGATTATGTACATAGATTTAAAATAACGCTGAATCCTACACCAGAAGTACAGGCTGTTTTTGGTGCTTCTGTCCCAACTGGAACAAGTTCGTTTTGTGGACAAGAATCGGTAAGTCTTCAAACCAATATTATCTCAAGCAATGCACCTAAGCGTAGTTTCTCTTGGGCGGTAGTTGCTGCTGATCCAGGTTTTGGAGGGTCATTTGATAATCAGTTTGCTCAAAATCCTAATTTTATAGGAACTGTTGATAACGCTGTTACCAACGGTCAAACAGGTAATGTAACGGTCGAAGTTACTTACGAAAATGAGGATGGATGCGTATCAACAGATCAACTCAATATAGAATTAGTAAAATCCATTGGAGCGTTAAGCTGTAATGATCAAGTGAATATTTCCTTAGATGATGACTGTGAAGTAACCATCCATCCTGACCAAGTTTTGGAAGGTTCGTTTGGAGGTTATGATCGTTTTCAAGTAGTGATATATGATGGAGGTACCATTATTGGAAATACCGTTAATGGTTCTCATATCAATAGAAACCTGACCGTAAGAGTCATCGATCAATGTTCTCAAAATTATTGTTGGGGATTTTTGAAAGTAGAAGATAAATTAGCTCCTGTACTTGATTGTTCAATCAATTCGTATAAAACAAATGCTGCAACCGGTCATATTGGAATTGGAGATGACAGGTATCAACCAACAATTCCATTTGCACAAGGAACGGCTTCGACATTGTGTTTGCCATCTGGAGCAGCAACAAATGCTTATTACGAAACACTCGAATTTACCACCACCACTTTTGGAAATTATATTTTCGAAATGGTAAGTAATTCAACAGATTTTGATGGCGCACTTTACGCAGGTTCATTTGATCCTGCCAACCCATGTATCAATCTATTGGTTGCTGATGAGGCAAGTAGTAGTATTGCAGGTAATCCAAAATTAGATGTCACTTTGCCAATAGGTACTTATGTGTTGGTAACTTATGGGCATACGGATACTGATATGGGACATTACCAATGGGAAATTACAAGTCCAACGGATGTAAATGGAATTCCACAAAGTATTTGTACGATGACTGATACGATAACAATTGGTTGTACAATTGATTTGAGTACGATTCCTGGACCATCGGCGGTAGATGCTTGTGAAGGCAATATAACTCCTCAATTATTGAGTCTTACGACTGATAATTTTGGTTGTGGAAGAGCAGATGGAACAGTAGAAATTATCACAAGAACTTATCGAGCAACCGATAGTCATGGCAATGTTTCAAACACTTGTCAACAAGTGATTAAGTATGTTAGAAAAACATTGAACGCAGTTACATTTCCACCCAATTATGATGACATTACCTTGCCATCATTGGATTGTTCATTAGACATGATAGAAGCAAGTCCTGATAGTATCGGTTATCCAAAAGTGGATGGCGGTTCTATTTTAATAGGAAATGCTTGTATGCTAAATGTTGGATACGAAGACAATGTACTTCAGACCTGTGGTACGGGTAAAAAGATTTTAAGAAAATGGACGGTACTCGATTGGTGCGCTCCTCTTGTAACAGGTGTGAACCCATTAGAGCACACTCAAATAATCAAATTTGAAGATAAAACGCCTCCACAAATTACATGTGTGGACGACATTGAAGTAAGTGCTGAAAATTCAAACTGTACGGCGGATGTAACTTTCCCAGCGATTCAAGCAACGGATGATTGTAGTGGGGTGACTGTTACAATTAATACACCTTATGGAGCAGTAAATGCCAACGGTGGAACCATCAATGGATTCCCAATTGGTACCTACAATATTGATTACGTGGTACGTGACAGTTGTGGAAATGACACCACTTGTACTGCTGAATTAAAGATCATTGATAAAACAGAACCAACCCCAATTTGTATTGAATTTTTGACAACCTCATTGACTTCAACAGGAACAGCGACTGTGCCAGCGACATCATTTGATGCAGGTAGTTCTGACAATTGTTGTCTTGATAGATTTGAGGTAAGACGAGTGACTCAACGAGTTCGAGATTTCAGCCCTTCAGTCACTTTTGACTGTACAGATGTGGGAGATACAGTGATGGTTGTTTTGAGAGTTTATGACTGTTACGACAATTTCAATGAGTGTATGGTCGGTGTGCGTGTTGATGATAAATTGGGATCAAGTTTGTCTTGTCCTCCAAACATTGTTATTAATTGTACGGATGATATTTTTGATTTGACATTGACAGGTGTTCCTACAGTTGTCAACGGATGCTCCTCCTCAACTCCTGCTTATAGAGATTTTGGTGGTCTTGATAGATGTGGTGTCGGTGAGTTTCGTCGTAGATTTGAAATAACGACAAATGGAACAAGAAAAACATGTGATCAAACCATTGGCGTAAGAAACTCAAATCCATTTGATCCTAACACAATTGATTGGCCAAACGATAGAACATTCATAGATGATTGTGGAAAAGGTTTGCACCCCGATAGCTTATCAGCTCCATTCAGTTATCCAACTTACTCTCAGGACTTCTGTGCTGATTTGTTCTTAGGATATGAAGATGAATATTTCGAAAGAGTACAAGGTGCTTGTTTTAAAATATTTAGAAACTGGAAATTAATTGACTGGTGTACTTACGATCCAGACGATCCATTGACAGATGGTGTTTGGACGCATAGACAAACATTGGTTGTAATGGATAGCAGAGGGCCAGAAATGACCTGTGTTCCAAATATCATTGTAGATGCAGATGCTAATTGTGTTGGTTCTTTTGAAATTGATGAGCCGACCAATGTGACAGATTGTAGCCCTGATATTTCATTTGAAGTAACAGGAGATTTTGACCGATTTGGAACCATCAATGATGTAGCGCCAGGAACTTATTTTGTAGAAATTTTTGCAAAAGATGGTTGTGGAAATGCAAACTCCTGTGTGGTGCCAATCGTGGTGCGTGATGTAAAAGCTCCTTCGGCTGCATGTATTGATTTGATAGTTGATTTGAACCCTACATGGGCGATGGCACAAGTCAAAGCATGGATGCTTGGTAAAAATAATATTGACAATTGTGGGGGGGCAGTGAATTACAGCTTTAGTGTTAATATGGATGACACTTGTAAGAATTTCACTTGTGTTGATACGGGTGTGAATATCGTTAACCTGTACGTTTGGGATGAGTTTGGAAACAATGATTTCTGTTCGACCACAGTAACAGTTCAAGACAATTTCAGCGCTTGTGATTCGTCAAATAGTAAACCAATTATTGTTGGAAATATCAAAAACGATAAGAACGAACCTGTTCAAAATGTTGAGGTTTCTATCAATGGAATTGATCTCGCATCAGTTATGACAAAAGCAGATGGCGCGTTTGAATTTGCAGAGCTTCAAGCTGGTGAAGACTATACGATTTACCCGATATGTAATGAAAATTATAGGAATGGCGTTTCTACTTTTGATATCATTCAAATATCGAAACACATTCTTAATGAACGACCTTTAGATTCGCCGTATAAATTGATTGCTGCTGATGCCAATAGATCGGGAAGTGTTACGACCCTTGATATTGTAGCGGTTCAAAAATTGATATTGCACATCTCAAATGATTTTCCAAATAATACCTCATGGAGATTTGTACATCGTGATTATGCATTCCCATTGTCTGACAATCCGTGGTACGAAACGTTCCCAGAGTTGTCAAGTGTGAATGATATTTCTGGTATAAATCAAGTTGACTTTACGGCAATAAAAATCGGAGATGTCAACGGTGATGCAGATATGGCGAATAGCAATTTCGTTGACTTCAGAACCTTTGAGGAGCATTTGAATTTCCTCGTTTCAAATCAGAAATTTGAAAAAGGAAAACAGGTAGAAGTTGAGTTCACTTCTGATAATTTTGATGAAATATTGGGATACCAGTCCACAATTCATTTTGATGAAAAAGTATTAGAATTAGCTGACATTATTTCTGGAAACGCTATTTCTGAGAAAGATTTTGGAATGACCTTTTTAGATAAAGGAATCCTGACAACAAGTTGGCACTCACCTGCTGAGAAGAGTTTCGATTCTGGCGAAGTACTATTTACCCTTGTTTTCAATACAAAAGAAATAGGGGAAGTTGCTTCTTCAATTTGGATGGATGGAAGTTTGACAACAGCAGAGGCGTATCAAAAAGACGGAAACCCATTAGGTGTAAAATTGGAATTGAACGATGCTTTAGAGGACGCAGAAGTTCAACTTTTCCAAAACGAACCGAATCCATTTAGCAATCAAACGGTGATTAAATTCTTCTTGCCAAAAGCGTCAGAAGCAATTATTACCATTACTGATGTTTCTGGAAAAGTGGTTCGAACGATTAAGAATAGATACGAAGCAGGTATGAATCAGGAAATACTCAATAAAGGTGATTTGCCTTCACAAAGTGTTTTCTACTACCGCATGCAAACGGAAGATTTCATTGGAGTGAAGAAGATGCTCCTTATCGAATAGACTTGTTATTAGCAAATTATAATCAACTCGGGGATTGAGCTCCCCATCGTACTTTTATAATCCCATAGGTTGGAGGTTGACGACTACTTTTAGTCGTCAACACTCCGATTTTTTTTCCCGCGCTTAGACACACTTTTAAATCAACAAACAACATTGTGAAACACAAAGAATAACTATTTGGAAAGCGGGATGATAATTTTTATCATTTTGGTAACCCCTCCTTTGCGAGGGGTTTCTTTTTTTAGAACCAAGACAATGTAAAATCAGTTGAACAAATTGATATATCCTTTTTACCGAAATCGTCCGTCGTGACTGAAGGTATCTATTTTTATCATTTTAGAAATGAAGAAAATGTAGTGATACACACTGGGAAGTTGGTGGTTGTACGGTGAGCAGAAGTTAGTCGATAATTTTAAATTATCGACTAACTATAAAATTTAAATCTCCGTCGCCACTTTTTCGCTCTTTGTTCAAAGAGAGGTCGAATCTGGAGCGGAAAGGTACAACTGGTAGGGTTATTTTGATTTGTAGATGGGATTCATGAATCCCATCTACAAATCAAAATAACCCTACCAGTTGTACCTTTCCGCTCCAGATTCGACCTCTCTTTGA
>CALHBQ010000219.1 GCA_937930815.1 uncultured Saprospiraceae bacterium
CCGTCGTCCAATTGTTCTTTAACCAAATCATATTTTTTCATCAAATTTTCCAGCTTTCCCAAAAGGGAAAACTTTGCGGTTATCAATTGGTTTTTGGTGTTTTTGAAATCGCTTTCCGCTTCGAGAATATCGATTTTTAATTCATTCAAATCCAATTGTGCTGAATTTTTCAATGGAATTTCAAAACCAGCACCCAGAGAAAAACTTTTTCTAAAACTATCATCTGGATCGTAGCCGTATTTTGCCTGAACGTAACCGAGCGAAAATTTAGTTTTCGCTAATTCTCGATTATGCTCCAAAACAAGGTTGTACATTTTTGCTGAAAGTAATTCCAATTCGGGATGTGTATTTGGACTTTCGGGCAGTATTTTTTTTAACTCGATTTTCAAATCGTTAATTGATTTTAAATTATCTTTTTGGAATCGAAGGGCTAAGTTTTTGCCTGACCGGCGTCGGATTTCCTTGCCAAAAGTTGAAATTACATTTTTCAAATCTAATATTTCCCTCAAATTTTCTTGTTCATTATCTTCTGCTTCAATCAATTCCAAAACGTCGAAATCGGGTAGGGCGACACTTCTTTGGAGTAATGTAACCTTGTCTTTCAAAAGGACTTCTTGCTTTTTTTTGACTTCTAAAATGTCTTGAAGAAAAATGAAATTCAACAATAAATCGTATCGCTCTCGAATGGCTTTTGAGTAAGCAGTTTCCAATTCCATTTGACTTAGATAGCGGACAGTTTCCTGAAATTGTCGTTGAGATTTTATGTTTTTTGAACTGTTCGGCGTTATCCGCATCAGATATTCCTGTTTTCGAAAATCGAAATTATTGGTCTCCGTTCTGAATTCCAATTTTTCAATTAGAGGTAAATTATAAGCCAAAGTATTTAATGAATAGGATTTATCTGATTGAAAATCGACACGCTCATCTTCGACGGCTTTCGCCAAAAAATCAGTGACCGAAATACCGTTTTGAGCAGACACAGTGCAGACAAAGAACAGCCCGCAAATGAAATGGAATGTTATCTTCATTTGAACAATTTATTGGTGATGTTTTGTGGCGATTTGGTAGTTGTGCTTTTGAGTTGTTACCGCTTTATTTTGGGTTTTTTTTTAAAATTGGCCGCTGAAGTTCTCGGTGGGGTGAGGGCTTTAATGATTTTCTTGTCATCTGAATTTTCCACGGGTAATTTCAAAACCACTTTCTCTTTTTGCAAAAAATCATTGGTTGTCGGGATTTCAATTTGAATCTCCCTGCCGTAGGTTCTGAAGGTCGGATTTTTGCGAAGACGTTCTGGTATTTCTACAATTCGCGAACCCATGCCGATCACTTTTCCGTTGCAAAAAGAATTGGATTGCACCCCTGATTGGACGATTACCTGGTCGCCAGTTTGGATATTTAAAATCAGACTTTCATGGACGTATCCTTTGACCTGTGTTGGGTTTTCTTCATAAAAAGTGAGCAATGTGTTGAAAGAAGAAAACTGTTCTCCGACCTTACAAAAAATAGAACCGACTACTCCGTCATTCGGCGCTGGAATGGTTAATTTTTCTGTTTCCCGATTGGAGAAGCCGAGGTTTTCTTTCAATTTTTCTATTTGAATTTTCAACGGATTTTTGGCTGCGTTCAATTCATTTTTCAATTCTCGAATTTCTGAATTGAGCGGAGCAACCGCCAAACGCAACTCTTTTTTTAAACCTTTAATTTTAACTTCGTTCGGACTGCTACCAGATTTATCTTTTGCGGGTTGAATACTTTTCAGATCTTTGATCAGAGATTGATTAATCGACATTTCGGACTCCATTTGTTCAATTTGAGTGATTATTTCTGCCCTTTTTGCCTGCTTTTGTGCTTCCAAACGACTGATTGAACCTCGTATACCCGATTCCCAAATATTGTATTGAGAACCTAATTTTGCAATTTCGTGACTAAGATTGCTTTGCTCTTCCTCCAAACTTGAGCGCATCACCTCCAAAAGTATTTCGCCTTTTTTCACCCTCATGCCTGGGGTGATATGGATTTTTTCAATAGAAACTGGATGCTCCAAACGAATTTCTAATTCCTTATTTTCGGCGAAGCCAAAAAAAATAAATGTCTCACTTCCATATCGCCAATTGAAAAAAAACAACGACGAAAAGGTGAAGGCAACAGCGAGATAGTGGATATTGATTTTCTTCATTTTTAGATGCTTTCTGGAGTATGTTCAAAGTTAAGTTTGATCGATTTTAAGGTTTCGATTTGAGCCAAAGCAGTATCCAATAAATCGCCCTCCTGATCATTTTTGAGTTTTAAATGATACTCGTAATAAATTACTTTTAGGGGTGATGACTCTACATCTTTCGGCGTTTTAGGCAGGGCAATTTTGTAATTGATTTGGGAAAATTTTTTACAAAATCGATTTAAGATATTTTCAATTTCTAATAATTCAGTTGCAGAGGATTTCGGTAATTCGAATTTTAGAATGCCCTTCAAGTTGTTCATTTGACTCATTGGACTGTATCGCAAAATGAAGGCAATAATGCAAAACCCAATCGTTCCAGTAACTGCGATTACGAAACCAAAAACACCACAAGCGATACCTGAAGCCAAAGAGGCAAACATAAAAATCATGTTGCGCGGCGCTCGCATATTCGTTCTGAATCGAATAATGGCCAAGGCGCCCAACATGCCCAAACCTCTCGCCAAACTATCGCCGATTGCCTGCATCACAGTGGCCGCAACGATACCAACCAATATTAATGCCTGTAAAAAATCAAAGGAAGTGAGGACTTCCTTTGTCGTTTTTTCATACGTGAAAGCAACGAGTGATGAAAGAAAAAATGACAGCAATACCGTAAAAAGGATCGTTACAAAAGTCGGATTTTCTGTGCTGTTTTGAAGTGATAAAAAATCTATCATGGTTGAGTTTTTTTATTCCATGATAAATATAATGGACTTTACTTGGGCAAAATAGCAGGTTCGTCTGAACGGGAATTAATATGGTATGACCAGGTATTTTGAAGGGTTGAACAAAAATTGGCGACAGGGAAGAAGATGGAAAAAATATTGAGAGTGGGATAGAAGCTTGCATTTTTGTTGACTTCGGCACTTCGACTTCGCTCAGTACACTGCTTCGCTCAGTCAACGTATTTAGGGTAAATCACAACTTGAGTTAAATTGCCTCAAAACAAAAAAGCCGAACCTTCTTTCGAAGATTCGGCTTTTGTATTTCAAAAAGTATATCTATAAATTAGAATGGACAATCAGAACATTCTTTACCTAATTTTACAGTTTCAGGTTGTTGTGACATCTTTACGGCAGATTGGTCTGCGCAGTTTTTACAACCGATAACTCTAAACTCAGTTCTACGATTCAATTGGTGGTCACGCTCAGAACATGGGATGAAATCTTTACAACCATTTACAGTCATTGTTTCACCGTAACCAACTGGAACCATTCTATCTCTTGCGATTCCTTTTCCTACCAACCATTTTACAACTGCTTCTGCTCTTCTTTGAGAAAGGCGTTTGTTATATGATTTAGAACCACGTGCATCTGTATGAGAACCTAATTCGATGATAATCTCTGGGTTCATCGTCATAGTGGTGTAAAGTTGTTCCAATTCTGGTTTAGCATCATCTCTTATGTATGACTGATCAAAATCATAATAAATGTGAACTAAGTAAGGAATTGGTTCACCTTCTACCGGAGGAGTTACAATAGGACCTGGAACGTTTATCGGGCCACTATCTCCATCATCTTGAAGCTCTCCTTTTATGTATAAATCGCCATCTACATAACCATCTAAAGGATCGTTATTGTTCATATTTCTCCAAACACCTTCGTCATCTTTATACTTAGGAGTTTGCTCAGAGATTGGAGGTGTTATTGTTGTTGGAGTAGTTCCACTTCCTGTTGGAGTAGTTCCTGGTGGGGGTGGAGTTCCAGTTATAGGAGGGTCACCGCCATAAACAGTCGGCTGTAAAAACAACTTCACTGCCTCAGGACTTTCACCATCCGCTGTACAAAGATTTTCTTTCATGTCTGCCAAGTATCTTTGCTTAGATCCTTTAACAGCATAACAGCAATCACCTTTCAAATCAAATTGGAAACGACCTGAGTTA
>CALHBQ010000220.1 GCA_937930815.1 uncultured Saprospiraceae bacterium
GATAAGTATAAACTTAGAGGAAGTACAGATCGCTACTTCTCAAATGGTATTACTTTGGAATATCAATTTCCAGAAGAATTTGTAAGAGGTCATCGTGTTCAAAGTTGGTTTCCAACGCTTCCAGATAAAGAATGGCGCAAGAGTAAACTTTTTATGGCTGTTGGTGTGAGAATGTATACGCCTGTCGACGTTTCTATTACCACAGTGGACTCGACTGATAGGCCTTATGCAGGTTGGGCTTATATTGGTTTAGGAAGTGTTTCGAGCAAATTTTCAAAATCAGAACGGTTGACAACTTTGTATTCGGTTGGAGTGATTGGGCCTGCTGCGGCTCAGAAATGGGGGCAGAGAGCTTGGCATAGGTTAATAAATGAAAATGACCCAAAAGGTTGGGATAATCAGATTGCAAACGATATCGCGTTGAACGTTCATTACCTTTATGAAAAGCGGATTTTCTATCCAACAGAACGATTGGAAACGATTGGTTTGATGGAGGTTAACGCAGGTACGGTTACCAATTTTATTGGAGTAGGAGGTCAAACACGTTTGGGGATTTTCAACGATTTCTTTTATAATTCTTCTGGTTTGAAAATGAAAAATAAGGTCTACAGTGAAAAACGATTGAAGAAAACCCCTTTTCCACAAAACCTCAATCGCAAATTTCAAATCTATTTTACTGCACGCACATCATTCAGATTTGCATTGGATAATAGTACGCTGGAAGGAGGTATTTTTTCATACAAAAGAAGTCGGTATGTGCTGACCAGTGATCAGATTACTCGCTTTTATTTAAATTCTAAATTTGGATTGACCATGGTGCTTAATAAATTTTCGATCAGCTACAGCCAATTGTATCGTACCAAAGAATTTATTAATGGAAACGCAACTCACTGGGGATCGATTAAATTGGTTTTTGGATTGGGTGGTTGATAGATGTGCCTGGAAAATAGTTTTTTGCTTTTTCGTTCTCGGCTGTGCTCGAACTTCACATCATTGCTCGTGCTGTTCTCCGAACAGTCACGAATCATTGCAAATCTCCAGATTTGCGGAATTTATTAGGACTGAATACTAATTTCTCAAATCTGGAAATTTGATGAAAATGCGTGATGGTTCAGAGAACCACACGAGCAATAGTATTTGTCGTGTAAAACTTCCTGAAATTTAAATTTTACACTCTTGCAATACTTTTGTGATATTTGAAACGATCCTTCTCTATAATTTTGGTGTGGGAATATTTCTATAGGAAAATCCCCTTTTTCCATTATCAAAATTTTATTACCATGAGTTTATCAACTGATTCGATTTTTGAACATAAGACAATTGATTTCAAAACAATTTTCACCGCTGAGAATTTAGGCCATATTTTGGGCAATCGACCTCAGATTTCTTTCAAAAAAGGAGCGTACATTTATTTGCCTGACGAAAGTGCTCAGAACATTTACTTCCTGACAGAAGGAAAAGTGAAAATCGGAACCTATGGCGTGGCCGGAAAAGAAATCACTAAAAATGTTTTTGATGAAGGTGAATTCTTTGGTGAGTCAATTTTGTTTGGAACGGATGCCAAACGAAGAGATTACGCTTTAGCGACTGAAAACTCAAAAGCTTTTGTGATCTCAAAAGGTGGATTGCAGGTTTTGTTTCAAAAAATTCCTCATTTGACCAGCTATATGTTGAATACGATTGGTGAGCGAAAGTTGGAAATGGAGCAACGAATTGAAAGTCTTTATTTCAAAGATAGTCGTAGCCGAATTATTGAGTTTTTATACAATTTAGGAAATAAAAAAGGGGAGCGTATCGGTTACGAAGTAGTCATCAGAAAATCAATGACGCACCAAGAAATAGCTAATCTCACAGCTACAAGCCGTCAAACAGTAACAACAGTGCTCAATGAATTGCGGAGTCGAAATCTTATTACTTTCAATCGAAGAAGATTCTTGATTCGTAATATGGAAACTTTGAGTGTTGAAGGTTTGGTCGCTGTATAGTAATTTTTAGAGCAGAGACTCTAAAAGCGTCTTGTACTCGTCGCTTCTGAGTCTCCACTCTCTCAGCGAAGCGATCTTATATCTCTGGTCTTTCAAAAATTTGCGTCTTTTTCTAATCTAAAGTGTCTTCAAATTGTTAGTATTAAAATGTCTAATTTTGCAGATAAATAACACTCAATAAATAATTTCCCGATTTCAAAAAATTAGTGAAGGAAAAGTGATTGATAATGAGGTTTTTCGAGCTAATTTTTTGAATTTATGAGGGAGTTATTTTTGAGTAAAATAAAAATGAAATAAGATGACAACGAAAGAATTTTTGAATGTTTTAGAATCTAATCCATCATTGCCTTTGCTTTTTGAATACAAAGCAGGTGCTTTTGCTCGAATGGATTACCATATTACGGAGATAAAGAATGTTAATTTTGATACCGTTGATTGCGGCGGTGTGCATAATGAGTGGCAGGAAGTTCAAGTGCAACTTTGGGAGCCTGAAATGCCTGACCCGACTCATCGAGTCAATACCACAAAGGCATTAGATATTTTTAAAGTGGTAAATAAAGTGAGAGAAACTTGGGGCGATGTCGAAATGAAATTTGAGTATGGAAATACTAATTTTCACACTTCAATTTTACCAGTTGGCCAGATTGAAGTTCATAAAGACAAACTCATCGTAAAATTGGGTGAAACGATGACGACTTGCAAAGCACAAGACAGAGCAACGACTCCAGAAGAAAAAGCGGCAGCATGTTGCGGCCCAGTGGTGGAAGTAGCAGAGATAGCGAAGCCAAAAGTAAATCTATCTGATTTGGTTGCCTCCAATAATAGCTGTACGCCAGGTTCTGGTTGTTGCTAAAAATACGAGATACGAGTTGCGGGGTGCGAATGCATCTCAACTCGCAACTCGAATCTCGCAACTCGAATCTCGCAACTCGTATCTCGCAACTCGTATCTCGCAACAGAAATTTCTATATAAATTGCTGGTTAATAATGAGTTAGGTCTTCAATTTAGAAGATTTGAGATAACTAATTATCGTAATAAAAACGAACTGGCAAAGAAATTGAATTACTAAGAACGAACCCTCGTATTAACATAAACCATCCCCTCTTAACCAAGAGCAATGGGTTCATTTTACGAAAAGGCAGTTGAGGAATTATTTTTAAACATAATGAAAGCCATCATTGGTTTGTCATTTGTCGGCTTGGGAGCCGCACTTTTGGTTTCAACTGAGGAGTATGGAAGTTTCATTTCAAATCTCTCATTTATTTCTGCAGCCTTCGTTTCCATTCTGGTTTTCAAGTATAGTAAAAAAATATATGCTTATCATTTCTTTGCTGCATTTACCGCTATCCTTTTTATGGTCGATACGCTTTTCCTAAATATTGAATCATGGTCTTTGTTCATGGTTTTTCCAGCCACGACGATTTATACTTTTATATTTTTTAAGGAATTAAAATCTCAAATTGCTTATTTATTGATTGGAATCATCTTTCAATTTATGGCGGTTTTTTACATGAATGGGGGTTCAGAATCAGGTTTTACACCTCAAATTGCTTCTGAGTGTATTTATTATTTGATTTACAATTTAGGTATTTTTTCTTTTTGTTATTTCTTCATAACGAATTTGAAAAAATTCAGAACAGGGATGAATGATGCGAAAATTAGATTAGAAAAGTCAGAGGAGAATTTAAAAGAAAAAACTGCTGAGCTCGGAGAAAGAAACCTTCAACTCAAAAATTATATCAATAACAGTAAAAAGCAAAGTGAATTCGAAACTTTAGTAATCGAAAAATTAACCCCACTTGGGAGTAATATTGATAATTTTTTGGGCATGCTTCGTCCACAAATTAAAAGTAAATTAGATCATAAAGAGCTGGAGTTACTTGACTTTGTTTCTAAAAACAGTGACCATCTCAATCAGTCCATATCGGGTTTATATGAATTTGGGTTTGTTTCTAAAAAGACTTTAAAACCTGAAATTTGCCAAGTTTCACAACTGATTCAAGAAATCAAGATGGAAAAGTTTCAGGAAATTGTTGATAAAAACGCATACTTGGGATGCGATGGTTGTGGAATTGAGGTGACTGGAGACAAATCTCAATTAAAGCAATTAATCAATTTGCTTATCGATAATGCCTTTCATTTTACACCGGAAGGTATTCAACCTCAAATCTTTATTGAAGCGACAGAGGACGAGCACAATTCCTACATCAAAGTGATGGATAATGGTTTGGGCATCCCTGAAGAACATCGAGATGTCGTTTTCGAAATATTTACCCAGATGGATTCTAAAAATCCAAATGCTGGGGTAGGAGTAGGGTTGTCTATTTGTAAGAAAATAGTAGAGGTGCACAAAGGTGCAATTTGGATTGAAGACAGTAGATTTGGTGGCACCTGCATTTCAATACAAATCCCAAAAGCAGAAGTGAAAAAGAAAACTAATATCAACTTAGAAAACATTCCAGTTTTAGAAATGAGTGAAAACTAAGAAACTCTTCTTTTCTTTGTGCCTAATTTTGAACTATCAAAGCCAATAGGGCATTTATCATTTTATGAAAGAAGAAAAGAAAGACTTCCAATTATTGGGAAAATCAGTGGATGCCACGCCGACGAGTCCGTCAGAGTCACCTTTGGATACATTTCCAAATCAATTTCAGGAAAGAGATTACCTCATTCAGTTTGAATGTATAGATTTTACGTCGCTTTGTCCAATCACAGGGCAACCCGATTTTGCCAAAATAAAAATCAAATATACGCCTGGTGAATTGTGTGTAGAAACCAAATCACTCAAATATTACCTGCAATCCTACCGTAATTTTCAAGGTTTTAATGAAAAGGTCGTGAATACTATTTTGAACGATTTGGTCACTGCCACTAATCCTAAATGGATGCGTGTAGAAGGTCAATTTGCAGCAAGAGGTGGTATCTTTTTGACGACGATTGCAGAACATCCGGATTTGGATTTGGCGAGTTTGAAGTGACGCTCTTTCTTTACCTTTACAGGCGAGGGAGCAACTCATCAAGAGTTCAGCTAATAGATAAAAAAATATTAGAATGGAGTTACCAATACCAAACCATTTAAGGGGAATATTGCATCCATTTGGAGATAATAATAGTGAACTTCAGTTAAAAGGAATTATTAAATGTAGCTGTGGAAGTGATGAATTTGAGATAGGTTTTGTTGGGAATGATAACGAATTTCAGGAAATCCAAGCTATTAAAGTTCTCAGAGTTGGGGATGAATATTTTCTTTTGATAAAGAATATTTGTAGTAATTTTAAAATGGAACATTTAATTTTTGATAACGATTACCATGGTTGGAACGGTTATATATGTGGTGGAGATAATCGGGAAGCGAAAAGACCTAAGACTAAAATTTGGAAATGTGATAGTTGCGAGAAATCCATTCACAGAATGAGAGTCGGTTTAGTTTCAGAAGGAAAAGAGGATTTTATCGAAGAAGCAGGAGATGAATTCATTAAGGAAAGTTGGGTGGATGCTTTTGGTTGGATAACTATCGAAACACATTGCATAAATTGTGAAAAAAGGAATCCTGAATGGATTTCGTATGAAACTATGTAAATGATGAATTCACTTCATAAATTTTTCTTCTCTCCAATAAGACAATGAACAATAAAAAAAACAAAAAATCTAAACTGTTCAGTCTCCCACTCGGGGGGACAGGGGGCAAAGTCATCGTCCTCCTCAGCGGAGGCATGGACTCCGTCACTGCACTCTACCAAGCGACAAAGGCATATGATGTAATTGGAACCCTATCTTTCGATTATGGTTCCAAACACAACCACAAAGAGATTCCATTTGCTAAATACCATGCGGACAAATTGGGTGTTCCTCATCAAATTATAGAAGCAAAATTTATCGAAAACCTATTCGATTCTGCGCTTTTAAAAAATGAAGAAGAAATACCAGACGGCCATTATGCCGATGAAGTGATGAAGAAAACCGTTGTTCCGTTTAGAAATGGAATCATGCTTTCGATTGCTTGCGGATATGCAGAAAGTATTGGTGCTCAAGGAGTTGTGATTGCTGCCCATTCAGGAGACCATGCCATTTACCCCGATTGTCGCAACGAATTTATGGATGCCATGGCCGCAGCCATGCGCCTCGGAACTTACGAAAGTATAGAACTCATCTCGCCATTTGTCGATGTTGATAAAACTGAGATTTGTCGAATTGGTGATCAATTGGGTGTCGATTATTCGCAAACTTGGTCGTGTTATAAAGGCTTGGATATTCACTGCGGCGTCTGTGGAACTTGCTTTGAAAGAAAGGAAGCTTTTGAGTTGGCAGGCGTTGACGACCCTACGGTTTATCAATAGGAATTTCATTTGGACTAATAAAATCATAAACAAAATATGTCAGAAGTAATCATCATCGGAGGAGGTTTAGCGGGTTTGACAGCTGGGCGAGCACTTCATGAAAAAGGAATTTCCTTTCAAATATTGGAGGCAACCGATAGAGTAGGAGGGAGAGTGAAAACTGATATTGTTGATGGTTACCGTTTTGACCGAGGTTTTCAAGTTTTACTGACTGCTTATCCTGAAGCTCAAAAATGGTTGGATTACAAAAAACTAAACTTGAAAACCTTCCTTCCAGGTGCGATGCTTTTGATGCCCGATGGTAGCACTCAACGAATCGGTGATCCACTGCGTGACCCTTCGAGTTTGTTCGCGACGGTATTTTCAAGTGCGGGAGGTTTAGGTGATAAATTCAAAATTCTAAGTTTGAAAACTCGATTGGCGCGGATGTCAGTTGAGCAAATTTTTAAACAAAAAGAAAAGACAACTGCTGTCGCTTTGAAAGAGGATTACGGTTTTAGTCAAAAGATGATTGACCGATTTTTTCAACCATTTTTTGCAGGTATTTTTTTAGAAAATGAATTGACTACGAGTCGTCGTATGTTTGATTTTGTTTTCAAAATGTTTGGAGAAGGAGACGGAGCGATTCCTAATCTGGGGATGGAAGAAATTTCAAAACAACTTGCAGCACCAATTTCCGATGCCATAAAAACGAATGCCCGAGTGGATAAGATGGAAGGCCAATCAGTTTTTCTTTCTGATGGTTCAAAAATGTCTGCACCAAATATCATTTTAGCAACAGAGGCTACTGGTTTAGTGAAAGAGTTCGCTTCCGCAAAAAAGGATTTTCAAACGACAGTTCATCTCCACTTCTCTGCCGATAAATTACCTATTGCAAAACCGATTATTGCACTCAATACTGCAAAAAATCGACTGACCAATAATATTTGTGTTATCAGTAAAGTTGCTCCGGGCTATGCTCCACAAGGAAAGAACTTGGTTTCCATCTCAGTTGTCGGAAAACCAAATTTTTCTGAAAAAGAAATCATCCAAAATGCTCGAAAAGAGTTGAAAACTTGGTTTGGAAATGAGGTCGAAAATTGGAATCATCTCAAAACACATGAAGTTACTTACGCCTTGCCCAATCAAAAGTCTGTAAGTCATGACGCTATTTCAAACAACTTGAAAATCCGTGACGGACTTTACCTCGCTGGCGATTGGAACTTCAATGGCTCGATCAATGCAGCAATGCGCAGTGGTCGATTGGCAGCAGAGGCGATAGAGAAAGATGCTTGATATTGTATTAGAATGAGATATAAATTCAGATAAAAAATCCCGAATCCTCAACGATGGTTCGGGATTTTTTATTAAAAAATTATCTTTACCAATAAAATAGAAACTGAACAATCTTACTTTACCAAACATGAATGAACCACACTATTTAAAACATATATTCAAACCTGAGAACTTTAGCTCAGAGGAATTGGAGTTGATTCTGGCTCAATATAAAAGGGTCGAGTTTAAGAAAAATGAATATTTGATTTCGGAAGGTGATGTTGGTAATTACTACTTTTTTGTTGAATCGGGTTTTGCTCGTGCCTATGCAATCGATACAGAAGGAAATGATGTGACCACTAAGTTTTATACCCCTGGAGATATTGTGATTGATTGGAATTCTTATTTTTTGAAAACGCCATGTCGGGAGTTTATTCAAGCAGTAACCAAAGTTGTGGCGCATAAAATATACTTCCCTGATTTTATGAAACTATTTAAAATAGAAGCTTTTCGCGAAGTGGGGAGAACTCGATTGGTTAGCAATTATTTTGAATTGAAAAATCATACGCTCTCGATGATTACGGAACAAGCAAAAGATCGCTATCTCAATTTAATTGAAGAACACTCCGGAATTGTCAA
>CALHBQ010000221.1 GCA_937930815.1 uncultured Saprospiraceae bacterium
ATATTGAATACAGGCGAAATATTTATCTTCGCCTTCCATTTAAAAAAATTATTAAATCCATAGATAACTATGAAGAATTTGTTCAAATTAGGAGGCTTTTTGATAGCTTTCATGTTGTTGTCAACAACAACTCAAGCACAAAAATACGGATACATGAATTTCGATGCTATCGTTTCGATGATGCCAGAAATGAAATCTGTACAAACTACATTAGAAACAACGCAGAAGCAATACCAAGATCGTGGTCAAAAAATGATCGAGGAATTGCAAGCTGAATTCCAAGCTGCTCAAACAAAAATGGCTCAGGGTACGCTTTCTCCAAAACAACAAGAAGAAGAGCAAAAACGTCTTGAAGCTAAGCAAGGAGAAATCCAGAAGTATGAGCAAGAAATGGTAATGGCAATGCAGAAAAAAGAATTCGAATTGTTAGGTCCAGTACGTGAGAAAATGAAAACTGCAATTGATGCAGTTGCTGCTGAAGGTGGGTATACATTCATTTTCAACTATCCTACTGCTGCTAATACGATTCTTTTTGCAGATACAGCAGCAGACCTTACAAAGGAAGTTGCTAAGAAATTAGGAGTTACTTTACCTGCAGCTCCTGCTGGAGGAGGGAAATAATTACCTTTTTTCAACACTAAGTAAAAAACCCGTCGCGAGCAATCACGACGGGTTTTTTATTGGCAAAATTTTAAAAATCTTAAATTCCGTTCACCGAATTTCTATCCGTGATAATCTCTTTTAATTCTTTTAAGAAAGCATATTGACTTGGCATTACCTTCTTCAAAGCATCTTTAACTGCCACAAAAGTCCCTTTCTCCAATTCTGGAATAATCTCTTCTAATTTATCTTTTACATCGTTGATATCGTCTTTCAACATCCCTTTCAAAGATGGGATGTCGTGCCAATCACCTTCAATTGCACAGGCGTGCTTGATGGCTTCTTCTTGCTCAGGCGCAATAGAATCCAAGTCTATCAATTTATCTTCGTTGAAAAGAGAGCTATGGTAGTTTTTATCCAACTTACCGGTAGGAATTTGCCATTCTTCATTTTCTCTACTCAATAAGAAAACCTCCAATCCACGTTCGCGGATTCGATAGAGAACAAAATGAAATTTCTTGCGGAGCCCCATATTCTGTAGCTTTTGGTGTAAAAGTATATTTTCAAGATGCGCTAAAAATTTTAGCATCGCCGAACATAGTCAACGATGCTAAAACATGAATATTTCCAATTTGTTGAAAATAAGCATTCGCGGACTACAAATTCAGACCACGAAAGTCAGGAATTTTTCTCTCTTTTACAAACTTGAAGTCTTGCGTTTCTTTTTCTTTACCTCTTTTTTTGACTTACGACTTTGCTTCTTTTTTTGTGGATTGTCACCTTCTTCTTCGTTTTCCTCAAAATCAGGCATTCCTTCCATCATTTCATCAAGGTTCATATCGCCGAAAGCTTCTTGCATCATAGACTCCATATCTTTCATCATGGATTCCATTTTTTCGTTTGGTTGAAATTCTCCGTTTTCACCCATGGTTCCGAAATGTTTAAACATCATCGTATCGATCATGGTCACAGAGCCTTCCATCATATTAAAGGATTTCTCCAAATGCTTCATCATGTTTTCCATTTGGCCTTCCATCTGCTCTCGCATTTGGTTCAACTCCTCTTTATCAACCGTCTGAGCATTAGAAACCAGTGAAAAACAAAAAACGCTAAATAATAAGACAACGAACTTTTTCATTATAATTCAATTTTTTTGATTCAAAAATAAGGGGGTTCGTAGGTATTCTTTTAGAGAGGTGAGACCGCTTCGCTGTGAGACGTAAGACACAAGACTCGCTTTTTAGGAGTTCACAAAACTTTTAATTTATATGAACTCGTCTGCTTAGCATCTTGTATCTAATATCTCACAGCGAAGCGGTCTCACCTCTTCTTTATCTTTTCAACTCCATTTTCACCATTTGATTGATAGCCAGCGCCAACACCAATCCTTCTTCCTCTTTCGACATTTCTTTTACCAAATCAAAGGCTCTTGGGTTTACGTCTTTCAATTTATCGGGGTGAATGAGGCTTGCTACTTCTCGGTCATTCATGAAAACTGGCAACAATCCCTCTGAGTTCGATTTTTTGATACGAGCTAATTCCTCTTTCCCATCTGGTCGCATGAATGCTCCATTTTGTTGGAGTGTTCCGATTGGTTGGCCGTCCATCCAAATATTCGTCTCACGCGCTTTAATACCAAAAGCATACTCGTGGTTAGCCGTTTTTGCATAAACGATGGCCTGGTTGCCCTTGCCCTGAAACCGAGTGTAAGCATACGCCACCATTGGTTCCGAATATATAGAGGTGAAAATTCCTTTTCCGGTTGGTCGCAGCCCTGTTGATTTTTTCTGATTGATTTGATTCATCGAAAGCATCTCCAATTCATCTTCCTTCCAAGCGATTAACTCCGAAAACCACGGCGTAATCTCTTCTTTTAGTTTTTTGAGTTCGTCTTCTCGCCTTTTTCGACCAGGAGGAAAACTCGTTAAAAACTGAAAAAGTATGAACATCATAAATGCCAGTATAACAACAACAAAAATCATCATATTTGGTAACATCGCAATTCCTCTAAAGGGTATTTAAGTACTTATTGTGTGAATAATTTGAGTAAAAATTCAGCTGCTTCGAAAGGAGATCGTTTACCATCCAAGACCTCTTTTTCTACCTTTTCGAGCGCCTTCTTTATTTTCTCGTTACTAAAAAAAGAAGATTCCAAACCTGTTTTTATGGTTTCTGACAACCAATACTTGGCTTGTTTTGCTCTTCTCTCCTTAAAATAATGATTTTCCTTCGTAAATGTTTCATAAGCGGCTATCATCTTCCAAACCTCCTCGATTCCTTCGCCATGAAGTGCAGACGCTAAAACGATTTCTGGCGACACGCCACTTGCTTTGAGCGGATATAAATGCAAAGCATTTTTATAAGAAAGCTTTGCTCTTTTTGCCATTACCAATCGCTCTTCCTCTGCTTTGTTGATAACGACGCCATCTGCCATTTCCACAATTCCGCGTTTGATGCCTTGCAATTCGTCTCCTGCACCGGGCAACAATAACAGCAAGAAAAAATCAACCATAGAGTGCACTGCTATTTCAGACTGTCCAACGCCTACAGTTTCTACAAAAATTTTGTTAAAACCTGCCGCTTCACATAAAATAATTGTTTCGCGGGTTTT
>CALHBQ010000222.1 GCA_937930815.1 uncultured Saprospiraceae bacterium
TTTCAATTTCTTTTTCTTCTTTTTGAAATGACTTTCTAACCGAAAGAAATCTGCTTTTTCATCATTTGCTTTTCGCAAAATATTCCTATCCGAACCCGCAAAACGACTTTTGCACATACAGAGATAATAAATCGCATCGAGCAAATTAGTCTTTCCAACGCCATTCAACCCAACGATCAGGTTCATCCCATCGACCAGATCGAAGGTTCGAACCTCATAGTTTTTAAAATTGGTTAAAATGAGTTGGTTGACTTTCATGAGGACAAAATTAATTTTTATAATGATTAATATAGTGAAATGAATAAATCAAGTTGCGATCAAAACACAGATGCGTACTTCGAGCGAAGCCGAGAAGCACGAGGGCAAAGTTCTGATTTTTACTTTTGTGCTTCTCGGCTGCGCTCGAAGTACAGGTCAGTTTGAAGCTTTATTCATTTTTTAAGTAAAATGGTCAAATCGCTACCCTTCATTTTAAAGGAAAACCCTATCTTTGGCGTTCTAAACCTAAAAATTTAAAATGGCAGTAGTAGAAAAAAAGAAAACCACCCGAAAAAGAGCTAACGGAGCTGCAAAAAGCAACGGAAAAGCTGCTAAATCTAAATTTAGTAAAGATACTTACATCAAATGGTACACATTGATGCTTCGAATCAGAAAATTTGAGGAAGCAACTTTGATGGGGTATGGGCAAGCGAAAATTCGTGGTTTCTTACACGTATATATAGGACAGGAAGCAATCGCTGCAGGACTTGATTCTGCTTTGACCAAAGAAGATTCATTGGTTACTGCATACAGACAGCACGGAATCGCCCTTATGAAAGGGATGGAAATGGGCCCATGTATGGCAGAGTTGTACGGAAAATTCAATGGTTCAAATAAAGGAAAAGGTGGTTCAATGCACTTTTTCTCAAAAAAGAATAACTACTTCGGTGGAAATGGTATCGTCGGTGCTCAAATTCCAATCGGAACAGGTATCGCTTTCGCGGAAAAATATAGAGGTACGAAAAACCTCTGTGTAACGATGTTTGGTGACGGTGCTTCGCGCCAAGGTGCAGTGTATGAGTCATTCAATATGGCAATGGCATGGAAAATTCCAGTCCTTTACATTTGTGAAAATAACCATTACGGAATGGGAACTTCGGTTGAGCGTATCACCAATGTTCCAGATATTTATAAAATAGGCTCAGCTTTCGATATGCCAAGTGAGCCAGTTGATGGCATGGATCCAGAAGCAGTTCACAATGCAATCGCCAAAGCAGCAGCGCACATTCGCTCAGGAAAAGGCCCTTATTTTTTAGAAATAAAAACATACCGATATAAAGGTCACTCAGTATCTGATCCAGGTTTGTATCGTACAAAAGAAGAGTTGAAAGAGTACCAAGCAATCGACCCAATCAAAGTAGTCGAAAAGAAACTTTTGGCTAAAAAAATGGCAACGGCTGCTCAAATCACAAAAATTAAAGATGCTGTAAAAGCGGAAGTAAAAGCAGCAATTGCATTTGCTGAAGCAGGCGAATTTCCACCAGCAAGTGAGTTGTACACAGACAATTATTCAGAAGATTATCCTTTTATCAGAGACTAATTTTCAAATAGTTATAAATAAAAACGGCCGTTTCAATCACCTTGAGACGGCCGTTTTTATTTATGAATAAATCCCCATCAAAGTCAAGTGAAATCGTGCCATGTACGTGCTCCATACCGTGAACCGTGTAACCTCAACCGTGAATCGTTTTCAAAAGTTATCGCTGTACAACAAATGGTTTAGCTGCTTTATCTCCAACCTGCAAATAATAGTTTCCACTACTCAAATCAGAAATATTTATTTGATTAGTAAAGAGTTCTTCCTCTTTAATTAAGCGACCTTTTGCATCAAAAATCATGTATAATTTGCCCGGAGTATAAACTGGATTGAAATCATTTTTTATAAAAATAAAATTACTCGTTGGATTTGGGTAAATGATTAAATTGCTATTTGTGTAAGAATTTGAACTTGAGGAGAGTTGGTCTGTGTAATAATATAAATCGAAGAAAGTAAGTTCGTGAATACCTGTATTAACATTCAAATCGTAAATGATAATAGTGTCTGCAGTCATATTATCATCAAGAAGATATCGCTCTACTTTTCCACCATAATTGATGGAGCCATTAGCACCGAAATAGTTATAGATTTGTTCTGTATATAGGTTGGCGTATTGTAGGTCTGATTGGTAAGAAATAATCTTGTCTGATCCATTTAACGTATACTCAACAGAAGATGAAAATCTTTCGACACCATCAATCATCACATTTTGTCTTTCAATAAACCTGATCTGGCCATTAGGAGAAGAAATAGTTGTCAATTCTCTTAAATCATTGGGGAATCGTTGGTAATGAGTTTTTTCTACCAAAAGGAGTTCATTTGTCTCTGGTTTATAATGAAGCAGTGAATCTGTTTCTCCAGTCTGGGAGTAGAAATATTCATATTGATTTCTGAAACTCCATGTATCAGTATCAAAATCGTACCTATAGCCATATCGATTTTTTAATCTTCCATTTGGATAAAAATCTGTACTATCTCTTGTTCGAAAATCAAAGGTGATCTCAAAATTGTCATTATTGATATTCGGCTCGATACTTCGGTAATAATCGGAAGTTCTATCTCCTAATTCGTTATAAGTAGCATGTCTAGTTGTTAAGCAAGTATCGCTTCCTTTAAACGGGTAACAATTGTAAACAATGACTTCCTTTAAATCATTATTTGGGTAGAACGTTCTTTCATATTTTTGGTGAAGCACGGAAGTTCCATCAGTGTTGTATTTGAAAACGTTATCCTTATTTATGTACCCATCTTGATTTTTTTCGACAACTATATCTTTGGAGTTTAACTCTCCCTTACCTGTATAAAATTCGATAGAATCTAAGGAATAGCGAAGTTGTGCCATAGCAGTAGTAGAAATACCAAAAACAAAAAATAAAATGATTGAAAGGTTAATTTTTTTCATGACTTGAATTATTAAAGGTTGAAATGTTTTGAGTTTTGATGAAGTGAAATTATCTCTTATCATTACTTTAAATAAATCAATGTTTTTTAAAAGTCAGGTTTCTGAAGTTTGCGCTTAAGCTTTTTACTAAAAATATAAAGGCCGCCTCAAATGATTGAGACGGCCTTTATTCTATTAATTTTTGTTATATTAATGTTGCACTACGAATTGTTTGATTGCTTCATTTTCTATCTTTAAAAAATAGTTTCCATTGCTCAAATTGGAAATGTTTATTTGGTTGTCAAAAAGTTCTTTCTCTTCGATCAACTGACCTTTAGTATCAAAAATCATATAATATTTACCTGGGGTATAAATCGGAGCGATGTCATTTTTTATAAAAATAAAATCACTTGTTGGGTTCGGGAAAATTATTAAATCGCTATTCGAGTGAGTTTCTGAATTGGAAGAAAGTCTATCTGTATAAAAATAGTAAGTAGAATATTGCGGATCATGATTTCCTGTTTCAAGATTCAAACGGTACTCTAAAACACTATCTTGAGTTATATTGTCGTCAAGAAAGTATGATTCTATTTTTCCACCATAGTGAAGAGAACCGTGGTCCCAAAAAAAATTGTAAACTCGCTCGCTATATAAGTTTGAATATTGAGTATTTGATTGATAAGTAATAATTGTATCTGCGCCATTTAGTTTATATTCTACAGCAGATGAAGGCTTCTCTATACCGTCTATTATTACATTTTGAGTTTCGTAATATTCAACTTCACCATCAGAAAAGTATTTTGTAGTCAATTCTCTTAATTCATTCGGAAACCTTTCGTAATGAGTTCTACTGGTTAAAATAAGGTCACTGCCCTCGGGTCTATATCGTTGAATCGAATCTAATTCACCGTCCTGAGAATAGAAATATTCTCTTTGGCTACCTAACCCCCAACTTCTACTATCCATATCATATCCGAAATGGAATTGAGTTTTTATTCTGCCATTGGAATCTAAAACCGTGCTATCTCTTGAACGAAAATCACCAGTGATGTTTAATCGGTTATTGATGACATTTGCGAAAACAGCTCTAAAAAAATTGTAAATTATATCCCCTTCTTCATTGAAGACTTCGTGTAGTGAAGTTAAACAGGTGTCACGCCCATTAATAGGAAAACATCTATAGGTAATGAATTCTTTAGTTTCATAGTTTGGGAAATAGGTTGTTTTTGATTTTCCTATAAGATCTATTGATTCATCACCATAATAATATTGATTGGAATTTGTCCAATATCCTTCTTGGTCTTTTTTAGTAATAATTCTTTTGTTTTCAAGATTTCCATCGCCTAAGTAAAGTTCTACGGAATCTAAAGAGTATTGCAGTTGCGAATATGCATGATTAGAAATACTAATAGCAATAACTAAAATGGATAATATGTAATTTTTTTTTCATAATCTAATTTTTTCGTTTAGTGAATAGTCTTTATTCTAAAATAGTTTGTAGAGCAACGAGTGCTTATTTTTTTGCTAATTGAGGCAAAAAATCTAAGCATAGCCTTAGCTATGGTTCTATTTTTTAACAAAAAGTAGCGGAAAAAGAAGTATTCGTTTGCATACGAAATATTTTAGAATAAAGACTAATTAATAGATATTTTGAAATAAAATTACTCGTTATCTGCAAAAACAATTTACCAATATTATATGAAAAGTCAGCTTTTTGGAATGAATCAATATGATTGTAAAATGGCCGCCTCAAATCATTTGAGACGACCATTTTATTGTGATTTTCTTCTAATTCAGTTTAACTCGCTGGCTGTAAAAACATAGCCAAAACGCCACTCATAACTGCTAAAGTAAAAGCCCAATAAGCAGCGTTTACTAAGAAGTAGCTAAGTGATCTTTTTTCAAAAATAGAAAGTAAACCAATCACTGGAACTGCGATGTACAATCCTGCATAAACTCCTCCGTGGAACATTCCGTGTAACATAGGATGAAGCGGATCTGGGTGAGAAACACTCATGCTCATGCGGTAAGCAAGTACACCTGCCAAAACCAATGCGCCTAAATAATTAATAGGGTTACCTCCTTTGGTATCTTCTTCGGTGAGGCCAGTCGCATTCATCCAAATAGAACCTAAAACTTTTGGATGATACCAAATTGCTCCTAAGATCATCGGTACGACCGCACCTGCGAGAATAGCTAAATAGTTCATTTTTCGTTTATTTTAGATGTTAAATAATGAAACTAAATTAGTAAAGATTTATTTAATATTTGAAAAAGCAGGTTACCACGCCGAAAATTTGATATTGCCCTATTAATTTTATCTCTTTGCATTCAAATTCAAAAAATTTGATTTTTAAATACAAATCGCTCTAAAAAATGATTAAAGTACTCGCCAACGATGGTATCTCAAAAGCAGGTCAAGACCTCCTCGAAAAAGCAGGTTACCATGTGAATACCACCAAAATTCCTCAAGAGGAATTAGCCTCAAAATTGAATGAATACGATGTAATATTGGTTCGTTCTGCAACTAAAGTTCGTAAAGAATTAATCGACGCTTGTCCCAATCTGAAAATGGTTGGTCGCGGCGGTGTCGGTCTCGACAATATTGATGTCGATTATGCAAAAAGCAAAGGTGTTGATGTCGTCAATACGCCAGCCGCTTCTTCTCAATCCGTTGCCGAATTGGTGATTGGAAACATGTTCATTACTTCGCGATTTTTGCACCAAGCGAATAGAGAAATGCCAACCAAAGGTGCTTCCGAATTCAAAGCTTTGAAAAAGAGTTACAGTAAGGGAATGGAAGTGAAAGGTAAAACACTCGGCATCATCGGTTTGGGTAGAATCGGTCGCGCAGCAGCAAGTATGGCAATGGGTTTAGGTATGAAAGTATTGGCACATGATCCATATGTTGATAAGTCAGAAATTGTAGTTGAAGGATTCGGTGATCATATTATTAAAGTACCGATTAATACTGTTCCTAAAGCAGTTGTTTTAGCGGCTTCAGATTATTTGACATTGCACGTTCCATCAAGTGATAAACCAGTTTTGGGCGCAGAAGAATTTGCTCAAATGAAAGATACTGCGATAATCATTAACGCAGCCAGAGGTGGAGTAGTGGACGAAGATGCATTGCTTAACGCCTTGAATAACAATACGTTAGGTGGAGC
>CALHBQ010000223.1 GCA_937930815.1 uncultured Saprospiraceae bacterium
CCGACCATTGCACCAAAAGCAACTAACATAAATGGGATAAGGACTAAATTGGTTTTGACCATTCCCATTGATAAATCTTTTTTATTTGATTCCATTTTGTAGAATTTTTGATTTATCTATTGGTGGATTCAATTGAAGGATTATTACAAAAAAATAAAATTATTTTTAAATTTAGATTGTAAGTGGTTGATTTACAGCTATTTAAAATTTTATATTTTTTTGTAAAAAATGAATTTGTAATAATTCGAAAGAGTTGAATACTAATAGTATGAAATGAAAAAACAATTCAAAAAAATTGTAGACGAGCACAATGGAATCTTATATAAGATTGGTCGCTCGTACACAACGGAGGAAGCTGATTTTAAAGATTTGTATCAGGAGATGCTGATACAAATGTGGAAGTCATTGCCCAATTTTAAAGGCGATTCTAAAGTCTCAACTTGGATTTTTAGAGTTGCTTTAAACACCGCACTGACTCATCAAAAGAAATTGAAGCGAAATCGAAAGACCTCTTCAATCGAAAATTTAGGATTCAAATTGGTAAGCGAGGGTAGTGCTGGTGTAGAAATGATGGAGAAAAAAGAAGCTAAAATAGAATTACTTTATAAATGCATCAATCTTTTGAAAAGAGATGAAAGAGCAATTATTTTATTGAGTTTGGAAGGCAAAAAGTATGAAGAAATCGGAGAAATTATTGGTTTGACCACCAGTCATGTCGGAGTAAAAATCAAAAGAATAAAAGATCGTTTGCATAAACTTTTAAAAGAAAATAATTATGGAAGAATTTGACTTAAATGATGCTTGGAAGTCTGGCGATAAACAAGCAGAAGAATACTATGCTTCCATAGAACCGGAAGTTATTGAAATGGCTCGAACCCGATCCAAAAGTATTTTGGAAGAACTCAAAAGGAAGGTGTTTTGGGAGTGGGTTGCTGGTGTAATTGCCGTGGGCTTACTTTTCTTTCTTTATCGTGATTTACCGAATTATTGGGTTATGGTCCTTTTTGGCGCTTTGATAATGGGGCTTAGCTCGATACCTTATTATAAAATGCTTAAAAGAATAAAAGAAACCCCAACTCAAAACATGATTGACTGTCTCGGGACTTATGTGGAAATACTCGATGGATTTATAAAAAGACTAAAATTTCTAATGTGGGTCATGATTCCTATTGGTTTCTTTGCAGGGTTATTCGCTTCAATGGAAGAAGGAGCCAAATTCGATTTAGATAAAATTGAGTGGATGAAGTTATTAGGACTATTAGGATTTACCATTGTATTTTTTGGAATTCTTTTTTGGATAACTTTCAAATGGTATTTACCCAAACTTTATGGTAAGCCACGAGATGAATTTCAATCCATGCTCGATAATTTGAAGAAATAAAAATTCCCCTTTTCATAAAGTTGAAAAGGGGAATGAATCAAGGTTTCGAAAATTTAAAAATTAAGGTTAAAATGAATTTTCATAACAGTTGTTTAAACTTAAATAGCAAGTGAGTAAATTTTCGTTTTCTCAAATTACGATCTCTTGTCATCTGTTTTGTAATAGAATTGTCATGAAAAATTGACTGCAATTCAAATTGCAAAACCATCCTACACTTTTGTCATTTGAAAGTTATTCTCAACTCAGTTTATCTTTAGAAAATATAAATTCATAGAAAAAAACATTGACTTGAATTATGTTTTTATATCTTGAATAAGATTTCATGCTTTAAACAACTTCTTAAAAAAAACAAAACAAATAACCTTATGCCTTTATCTGATTATCCTTCTATTCAATCAATTATTGATGGAGATTACGACTTTCGCTTTGGAGATTATATTTCAAGCGGATTCGATGTATTTAAAAAGCACCTTGGGCCATTTGTAGCATTTACATTGGTCTATTTTGTGGTTAGTGGAATTACAGGAGCCATTCCAATTGTAGGACAAATTGTCAATCTTTTCCTTGCCCCATTGTTGGTGGTAGGATATTATATAGTGGCAAATAGAGTTCAAAATGGAAAAACTCCAGAATTTGGTGAATTCTTTGAAGGATTCAAACATTTGACTCCAATCGCAATGCGAGTGATTGCTTCTACTGGGATTCTTATAATTTGCGCCTTGCCATTTCTTTATTTTACATACGATAGTGGATTATTGGAGTGGTACTGGAAATTAATGACGGATCAATCTTATGCACCTTACGCAATGGATGATTTTCCTGGTTTTTCACCTACATCTTTGTTTTTATTATTGCCTGCTATTTATTTCGGCATAGCCTATATGTTTGCTGATATGTTTATCGTTTTTAAAGGCATGAATTTTTGGGATGCAATGGAAGCAAGTCGTCAGATGGTTACCAAGAAATGGTTTACTTTCTTTGGGTTTACGTTTGTTTTAGGTCTAATAGCAATGGGAGGTATTATTGCATTTTGTATTGGGATCATTTTTGCGATTCCTGCGATTATGTGTATGAATTACGTAGCCTTTGCAGACATCACCAAATTGAATGAAAATTTTGATAATGAAAGTGATATTCTTGACCATTTAGTGAAGGATTGATTTTGTCGCCCAGAATTTAAAAAGGTAATCTTATTGTATAAAAAGGGATATTCAATTAATTTTGAGTATCTCTTTTTCATTATTTTTGAAAAAGAGACACATCTGCCCAATTATTTCCCTTTAATAAACAGTTTATTTATGAAAAAAATACAACATGTATTTAAGGTTGGGCTATTGCTCTCAGCTTTAATTTTTGTTTTTGGTTATTCTAATAACCCTCCAAATGGCAAAACAGGTGCACCTGCGGAGGGTACTTGTTTGGATTGTCATAGTCCAACAAATACTGGATTTGATGGCGAATTCGAAATTATTGGCTTGCCTGACAAATTGCTTCCAAAGACAATTTATAATGTAACAGCAAGAATCAAAGTAACGAATGGAACGCCACAAAAAGCTGGTTTTCAATTAGTTGCACTCGATGCTAATAATTTGAACTCAGGTAACCTGGCAGCTCAGGGAACGACTTTCATAGAAAATTCAGGAGGGAGAACCTATGTCGAGCATCGACCAGCCCAATTGGTAAATAATGATTTCGTTGAGTACAACTTCGAATGGTTTTCGCCAGAGACTGCGGGTAAAGACTCCATCATTTTTTATGCATCATCTGTTTTGGCAGATGGAAACGGCTCTACTTCAAATGATCAAGTTAT
>CALHBQ010000224.1 GCA_937930815.1 uncultured Saprospiraceae bacterium
GATAATTTCATTTCCAGTACGGAGTCTTTATTTTCTACTTTTACAAAAGACAGAAAATTAGTCAAAAAAATCAGAGCCTTAGTCACGGAATTGATTGCTAAAATGAAAGAACGTTCAGATGTATTTTCATCCAAAGACATCAGCGGCATTGAGTTGGGTTTAGAATTAATTATTAAAGGTGACGAATTACTCGAATCACTTTCTGAGGCAGATCAAGATTACATTTTGAATATGGTTGTGAAAATTGAGAAGGGAGTGATTGAGGAGATTTTTGACCACCCGTCCGACGGCTCCAAGCCGTCTGCGGGGTAAAAGTTATCTAAGCAAATTCACACCACCATTTTTTATAATGGACTGTCCAGTTGGTAATATAATTTCCAAATGATAAGTGTAAAGTCCTGGCGACATATTTTTACCCTTCCATTTTCCATCCCACCATTTATCGCCTTTGCTGGAAAATATCATTCCTCCCCAACGGTCATAGATCTTCATGTTCACAACTTTTATATTGCCTTTGGGATAAACCTTGAATTCATCATTTACACTATCATTGTTTGGTGAAAATGCAGAGGGAATATACACCAAATCACATTTTTTAGTTTTGATCCTTTTGGACAATTTTGTGGAACAATTTTGTGCATCTGTAACCGTGACCGCGTATTGACCTGGACCAACTATTATTGATGAATTGGTATTGCCTGTACTCCATTGATAGCTCGAAAAAACACCATCTATTGATAGTTCAGTCGTTTCAGAATTACATAAAATAGAATCGCCTAAAATCGAAAGTGATGGATAACTAATTTTATTTAGGTTTAAAACCTGGCTGCTATCGCATCCATATTGTGAAAGAAAATTTTCACTATAGAAACCTGTTTCGGTATAAGTATTTCCATTTAAAATAAAGGTTTCTTCTTTACAAATAGTCGCGATAATGGTATCCAAATACTGAGGCAAAAATTGAACATTTAAACAAAAAATAGAATCGCAACCCGATGTAGTAAATCCACTTTTGCAAATTGAGGTGTCTTTAGTAAAAGTGAATCCTTCGAACGAAATCAAATCTTCATAGCACCCTTGAATCAAACTGTCTTTTCGAAAATGCTCGGCAGTGGTGACTTCAATAGTATCACGTGATTTGCAACCCAAACTATCAGTTATTTCTAACCAATACTCACCCGCAACTGAAATTAGTAATGCAGTATCAATTGATCCATTTTGCCATTGATATTGTAATCCATTTTTATCTGGAAAAAGTAATCCCGTTTCGCCTGAGCAAAGCACCATGTCCGCTCCTAAAGAAAAAAGTGGTAACTCGTTGATTTTTACTTCTACAGAAGCAGATTTGTCTGGGCAATACTCAGCCGTAAGCGTATATTGGAAAGAACCAGAGGAATCCGTTTCAGGAGAAAATAAACCACTTTGAGTAATGCCATTCAAAGTCCAGTTTCCTCCTCGCATTGGAGAACCTTCCAATTGAGAAAATAAATCAATAGGAGGAGCATTTCTGCAAATATCAATTTTGGCATCGATCCCAGCATCTATTCCAGACTGAATTGGAATCTGTAAAAATGCAGTGTCAGATAGGTATTGTTTTTTGTAAGTTACAAATGCAATTTCTCGAACGCCAGCAGTAGCGGTTGTGCTCGTGTTTTTATAAAAAAAAGATTCTTTGATTTGTTTAATGAATGCCTCATTTTCAAAACGTGCTAAATTTCTAAATAGCAAACCGCTGGTTGTTAAGTCATAATCCAAGTTACTATCGGCACATCCTATGATTTCATTTTGCGCATCCAATTTTCCATCAATAAAACCTATCCAAATAGAATCCACAACTGTATTGGTAAGAATGGATGCACTGGCTTCTTTTAAAGGAAATATATCTTCACCAGAAAGTACGCACATAGTGTCCAATTGATAATCCAACCAATTTGTTCCTGAGTTTTCAGCTTCATCCAAATCTAAAATTGGGATACAATCATATCTGATCTGTTCAGAGGGAGAAAAAATTGAGGTTACCCGCTTTCCAGATTCACTACAAATATGCTTTATCTCAGCAGATTTTATATCTAATTCATAAAAGTTAGCATCATTTGTATCTAAATTAACCAGTATTGTTTTTGAAGAATCGCAGTCATAGTTTATGGTTGTCATAGAAATAATCGAAATAATTGGAAAATCAGTGCTAATAATAAAAGTACTAAAAAGAGGTTCACTAATATTTACTTTTATTATGGTGCTCAACGCTGAAAATCTGTAATCTTGAACGGAAGCATATAATTCGCCATCAATCCAAGTACAGGTCTCGATATAAAGAGAAGGTATGCTGTCAACGCCAACTTCACCAATCGTGGTTAGTTCTTTTGTTTTCATATCGTATTTCAGGAGAAACCAATCGCATATATATAGAATGCTGTCAGGCGCAATTAAAATATCACTTGGAGCATGAAGCCCTAAATGTGCAGTTGATAAGTCGCCCCTTAAGTTTCTAAGTGATATGGTATCAGAAAATTCTACTTTTTTTTCAACAAGGTTTAGCTTCTCCAAAACGAACCCGCTTCTTATACGCCCAAGGTATAAAAGAGAACCATCAGCAAAATAACTATGCTGCCTTATTTTTGATGAATCAGGATTAATCTTTGGGTAATCAAAAAATGAAACTTCCTGACACTGTTCAGGGTTGTCAATCGAACCATAAAAAATCGTCGTAGAGTTAGGAGTGTTGTCAAAGAGGTGATAAGAAAAAGATTGACCTTGTACTTTTGAAAATACAATTAAAAGAGTCCCAAGAAATAATAGCCTGCGCATAGAGTTAAAGTTTAGTTTCAATAAAACGACGGACTTAGAGGAGTAAAATTGTAGTAGAAGGTTACTGTACAGTAACAAATAGCACGCCATGCATTTTGCTAAGTACATTTTTGATGAAATCAGAATAGAAATTATAACAAAAGTTTGACATTATGAATAATAATAATAATATATTTACACATTGAATTTAAACTAATTAAAACAACTAATTAAAACAACTAATTAAAATTGGCAAAGTGCTGTTAATCAGTGCTTTATGAATTATTTTATATTACTCGGGCCATTCCTGAGCGGTTAAGTTATTGTCATTTTACTAAAATAATTTATTTCATTTACGGGTTTAAATAGAGTGGTTTTATGTACTAATAACATTATTAAAAAAAGCACTTTTACCCAACTAAAAAATTAAAAACATGAATAATCAATTTTTTTTAACATCATTATTGAAGGCAGGTGTTCTATCATTTTTATTATTAATGAGTTTTGGCTGTCAAAAAGAACAAATAAGTACTATTTCAAATTCTGAAGGCCACATTGACATTAGAGCCAAAAAACTTCAAGGAGCTAAAGTTAGAATCAAAGTTATCTTAGATGGCTGTTTTGACGGAAGTGCAATGAGCCCTGATTTATTTAATTTGGGTTATGTGCCTAATGTTCCTCAAAATGTCGGAACTGTGATAGATTGGGTTACAGTTCAAATTAGATCAGGTTCTCCTAATGGCTCCATAGTTGAGACTCAAGGGTGTTTACTGAAACCTAATGGTAATGCTATAGGAGTAAATGGCAGTACCTATCTTAATTTTGATTTGGATCCTGGAGAATATTATGTTTCGGTAAATCATAGAAATCATTTAGGAACTGTAATCGCGGATCCAGTATATTTGACTAATGATACCGATGTAATTCCTCCTTTAGTCGACTTTACAGATGAAGGAACTCAGGTTTATGAAATTCCTTCAAGCCCTTCTCTGTCAGCTCAGCGGCGAAATAATGAAGGGATAATGACTCTATGGTCGGGTGATGCTTGTTCTACAAGCACAGTTTCATATCAAGGTCCTGGGAATGGTACAGAGTGTATTTTTGAGCTTGTTATGGCTGCTCCTGGTAATTCTGTACCACCTGATGCAAATTATATAGTGAATGGTTACCATAATGAAGATGTGAATATGGATGGTTCAGTAATATTTCAAGGTCCCAATAATGACCGTTCCATCATTCTTTTTAATACGGTACTTATACATCCTGGAAATGTGAATTATGCTATACATTATATTGTAATTCAGGCGATGAACTAAGGCGTTTAATAGAATTTTACATTTAATATTTATTGTGGCAATAACTTTATTTCAAATAATTATTTCGGTATCGAATTTTTTCGATACCGTTTTTTTTACGAAATCTATTTTAAGCCCTAAAAACCCAATAAGTTAAATTCTCCCCCAAACCACTAAAAAACCACCAAACCCTTCACTTTTTCAACATTCTTAACCAATTTCGCACTGTAAATTAATTTAAACATCCCATGAACTGATAGGTCCCCTCCCCATATATTCAGACTCCCTATCTGTTCCCTTTTCCGGTTATTCTTAAAAATTCACTTTTCAAACAGCTTTCAAATGTTGTCAAAATGTTATATGTCGTAACATTCGTGACTTCTTTTTTTTGTTAAGAGTCTAACTTAGGAATACCGATTTTGAACAAACACAACACTTATGAAAACCTCCCTAATCTGTTTCATGCTGCTATTTTGCAGTACCTTTAGCTATGGCCAAATGGCGGTCGCATCCGCTACCGCTAACCCGGCGAGTTGCTCCAATAATGGATCTGCGACGATTACGATTACAGGTGGAAGTCCCGTTTTTTGTTATCGTATCAATGGTGGCCCTTGTCAATACTCTGGCAGCCGAACCTATACTTTTACGGGGCTATATAGTGGAAATTATACCATCACCGTAGAAGATGGGCAATCGACTGTAAGTGAGGCAGTTACGGTGGGTGGTAACTATACCGAACCAACCGCTTGGGCGACTGTAAATGGTTGTGCCGTATTGGCAAATGCAGCTGGCGGATTGCCCCCATATATGTATTCAATTAGCATGAACGGAGGGCCTTTTACATCTCCAGGTAGTGATCCAAATTTTAATAATGTCAATGGAAATTATTGCATTCGCGTCTATGATGCCTGCAATAATTTTACTCAATATTGTGGAAACTTAGCCATCGCTCCTTTGCAAATGCAAGCTGCCTGCTGTGGCGGCACTGGACAAATGTGTGTCAATATCACCGACATGGCTGGCAACCAAACCAACAGTCCTTCTTTTTGGATTGGTGGTTTGCCGCCTTATACTTTTTCAGCTTCCGCGAATGGACAAACGGTAACTTCACCTGATGGAAATTTTCAACTTGGGCCAGCATGTCCGGGTTGGACGTTTACAGTAACTGATGCCTGTGGCTCAACTGCAACTGCCACAGCTGATTGCCTCACTGCTGAAGTTTTATGTATCAATTGTACCGCCGGAACTGCTGAAATTGCAGGTATGTTTGGAACGCCTCCTTTTACATTCGAATATCAAGATCCTTCTGGCGCATGGCTGCCCAATCCGGGTGGATCGAATAGCGGATCCTTCTCTGGTTTACCTACTTTCCCGACAGGTGGTGGATTTACCTTTTCGTTTAGAGTGAAAGATGCATGTGGGAATACCAGTGAAATTGTGACTGGAACTTGCCTCGATGCACCTGCAACTTATGATTGTTCGAGAGGGGAGGCGTACATCAATCCGACGACTGATTTCTATCCAGTTACGGTGGTTTGTTCGACTTGTACCCCTGTTTCAACTCAAACATTACAACAAGGCGATGCTGCTTTTTTTGATAACCTTTCGGGAAATGATGAATTCGTGGTGACGGATGCCTGTGGTGCTGAAATTATAAAAAAATGTGAGGAGGTTGCTTCCGAAGTTTCGATTCAACGATCTTGTAATGCTTTGAAAGCGAGTTTACAATCCATGTATGCTTGTGATGGAAATAATCCATTGCCGATCAATGTAGAAACTGGGGTGACTTATACCTTATACTTGGCCTCCAACCCATCGAGTGTTTTGGGTACAAACTCTACAGGTGAATTTGGCGGTTTAACCCCAGGCGAAACTTACATCGTCGAAGCAGTTCATGCCATTTGTGGAATGGCATCTGAGCAATCGACCCTTTTCAATTATGGAGATTTTATTATCGAATATTTTGTAGAACCAACTTCTTTTGTTCAAAATGGGGTTTGTGTTTCAGGTTATAATATTGCTCAAAATTTAAAACCAGAACCAGATTTGCCACCTGAGTTTCAATTGTCAGGAGGTACATATTTTGAATCACCAATGCCTAACGATTTTGATAAATTAACGCCTGATGTTTGGCTTTTAGAAGCAACCAACTATTGCGTTGAAACCAATATCAACCTTCCAGAATGGGAGCCAGACATCACAGTAGCAATGCCAGAGTGTCCAAGTAATGGCGGTTGTATTACCATGACTGGAATGCGCACTCAACAAAATTGGTTGGATTTCGGTGCAGCGAATGGCATAACGATTTACATCGGAAGCGATTATTATACGTTGAATTGTCCTGATTTGCAACAAGCCACTACCGGTTGTGAAGGAAGTTGGACAAATGAATTTTGTAACCTCGTTCCGGGACAAGTTAATACACTTTATTTGCGCCCTGCGTCTGGTGAATGTCCAGTCGATACGACCGAGTTCGTTTTGGATTTGGGTGGAACGGCAAAGTTGGATAGTGTTGCTTTGACGACAGGTGTCGCCTGTGCGGTTGATGGTTTTGCCGATTTGCAAGTCGAAGTTTTTGGTGGAAAAGACCCGCTCTATTTAGAAGTTTTAGATAATAATACAGCACAAGTTTTACAAACAATTCCTGACTCGGATGGTGACCATATTGTTGACATTTTAAACTTACAGGCAGGACGTGATTATTTGTTTAGAATTGTAGATGATTGTGGAAATACGACCGATGCGTTGACCAGTGTGATAGCCTTGCCAGATGTGGTGATTGAATATGATTTTAATTGCCCTGGCGATCTGACTTTATTTACAGATGTGATATATGGAGCGGAGTACACTTGGCTGCGAGCGGATGGTTCGGTTATTCAAAAAGATGTGAATTTATTTACTATTGACTTGCCTGCTTCGACGATGCCTGAGCGGTATTCTGTAATGATAAATTTCGCGAGTTGTCCGACGCATACGACCTCGATTGATGTGCCTGGTTTTCCATTGCCGATTGTTGATTTTTCTTTTGATGATACCATTATTTGTAGTGCGTCTCCTTTTATTTTAGAACCCATCGTTTCTGCTGGAAATTTGGGGTATGAATGGAGTAATGGCGAAATAACACCTACGCTAACTATCACACAATCAGATGATTATAAAGTAACGGTGACCGATTTGGACAATGGATGTGTGGCGGTTGATTCGGTTTCGATTTCACTTTCTCCACCGATTTTTATTAATTTTGATAAAACAGATTTGGATTGTTTTGGAGATGCTGATGGAGCAGCAGAAGTAACACCAAATGGCGGCCAAATACCTTATGTTTTTGAATGGGAAACAGGTGGTAACTCAGATGCTATTTCGAGTTTAGTTGCAGGTTTTTATACTGTAACGATTACAGATAAAGAAAACTGTCGAGTGGTTGATTCAATAGAAATTATTCAGCCAAATCAATTGCAAATCACAGGTCAAACAACCGATGCAACTTGTGGTGATATTCAAAATGGAACCATCACGACAAACGTAATTGGAGGCGTTGGAATTTATGATTACAATTGGGATAACGGCGAAATTACACCCAACCTCGATAACCTCTCAGCAGGTGAATATATTTTAGAAATAAAAGATGAAAACGGATGCATCACCAGCGAAAAATTTGAGGTCTCAACGCCCGATAGTTTGCTCGCAGAGTTAGAAGCTTTTGATGTAAAATGTAATGGCTTGGCGACGGGTTCAATTTTGGCAAATGTAAGTGGTGGAACGGCTCCGCTGACTTACCAATGGTCGGATGGACAAACCACACAAGATGCTCAAAATCTAATCGCTGGCCCATACACTTTAGAAATCACAGACGGAAAAGATTGCAAATTCACGCTTTCGGAAACGATAGCAGAACCACCCGTTTTGGATGGCCGCCTCGACAAAGAAAACGTCACCTGTTTCGATTTTAATAATGGAAAAATAGAAGTCTTTGAAAATGGGGGAGTCTCCCCATATCGAATTACTTCCACACCTGATATCGGCAATGGTGAAAATTTAGCGCCAACCAATTATCAAATCACAATTACAGATGCCAACGATTGTATTTTCGAGTTAAGTGAAATCATTACTCAACCCAACGAATTACAAATCTCAGGTCAAACAACCGATGCCACTTGTGGTACACTCGAAAACGGAAAGATAGAAACCACGGTAATTGGTGGAACAGGCAATTATCAATACAGTTGGGACAACGGAATGAGTGCTCCTGATTTGAACGACATCTCCGCAGGTCAATATATTTTAGAAGTAAAAGATGAAAATGACTGTATCGCCACTGAAACTTTCGATGTATTTACGCCCGATAGTTTGCTGGCAGAACTCGATGTTTTTGATGTGAAATGTAATGGCTTGGCCTCAGGTTCATTGACGGCGACCATCTCTGGCGGAACAGCTCCGTTTACCTATCAATGGTCAGATGGGCAGACGACGCAAAATGCCTCAAATCTCGCAGCGGGTCAATACACCCTCGAAATCACAGACGCCAATGATTGCCCTTTTGTACTTTCAGAAACCATAAATGAACCTTCTCTTTTAGAAGGAATTACGACAAAAGAAGACGTCACTTGCTTCAATTTTGACAATGGAAAAATCAATGTCATCGGAAGTGGAGGCCTAACGCCTTATCGAATTTCTTCCATGCCTGATATTGGCAATGGCGAAAATTTAGCCGCAGGCGATTATGAAATTACCATCACGGATGAGAACGGCTGTATTTTTAAATTATCGGAAACCATCGAGCAACCTGACTCTTTGCAATTGCAAGTTGATTGGAATGATGTGAAATGTAATGGAGATGATTCAGGTTCGGCATTAGCGACTTCTACAGGTGGAACTTCACCTTATCGTTATGCGTGGAGCAACGGAGATACCAATCCTCAAATCGTAAAAGTAGGTGCAGGAAATTACACCGTCACCACGATGGATGACAATGATTGTGAAACCAATGGGTCGATAGATATTGCAGAACCTGCTCCGTTTGTGGGCGATTTTACTGCCGGAGAGATTCAATGTTATGGTGAAGAAACGACGGTGATAATCACCTCGTCTGGTGGCGTAACGCCTCATATCGGTATTGGCGGACAGCAACTCCTTGCAGGTACGCACAGTTTTATTTTGGAAGATGAAAACAACTGTAAAGACACGGTAGAAGTCACGCTCACAGAACCAGATGAGTTATTAATTGAAAATATTTTGGTAACCGATGCGGGCTGTGATGGCGATGCTTTTGGAGAAATTTCGACCCAACCAGTGGGCGGTACGATGCCTTATAATTACAAATGGGATAATGGTCAAATCACTTCCACTATCCAAAATTTACCTGCTGGAAACTATGCCATCGAAATCACAGATGACAATGATTGTCAAACTGAAACCGAAATCGAAGTAACCGATTTGCCACCGCTCGAAGTGGATTTGAGCCAAGATGATGTTTCCTGTTTTGGCTTTTCGGATGGGTCGATTGTTTTGGAAGACATCGTCGGTGGGGCAGGAGCGCCATATTATCTCGATGGTCAAACCGAAATTCGCCCTGGCTTTGAATTGGATGATTTGATTGCTGGAATCTATTACCACACGGTCACCGATCCAGAAGGTTGCGAGTCTGAAATACAAATAGAAATCACAGAACCGCCACTCTTTTTTATAGAAGTGCCAGAGCAGTTACAACTAAAATTGGGAGATGATCTCAACATTGCTCCACAAGTCAATGGCCAACCTGCCGACCCTATCAACTGGAGTTGGACACCCGTCAATCAATTGAATTGTCCGACTTGTTCCGAGTTAAATATTCGACCTTTTTACTCCAGTACTTATTACGTTAGTGCCGTCGATGCCAATGGTTGTGTCTCCAAAGATACCATCAACTTGACCCTCGATCGCAATTGCGAACTCTTCATGCCCGACGCTTTTTCTCCCAACTTGGATGGGACAAATGATGTGATTTTTCCATTCGCACCACCCTGTGTAGAGATGATTCAACGCCTCTCTATTTTTGATAGATGGGGACAGCAATTGTATGTGGAAGAGGACTTCGCACCCAACGATGCCGCCTATAATTGGGATGGTAATTTCAGAGGTCAAAGAATGCAATCTGGAGTTTATGTTTGGTTCGCAGAGGTGTTGCTGATTGATGGAAGGGAGGTTGTGTTTAAGGGAGATTTGACGGTGGTGCGTTGATTTCTTTTGTTTAGGCTATCGCTGGTTTTGCTGGTTTCATGTCTCCGACTGAAACCATTTAGTTGCCCGTCTCCGGACGGAAGCATGAAATACAAATCAATAATTTGAAAAGAATGGATTGCGTCTTGAGACGCATGAATAGAGCGTCATAGTCTGGGACGAGCGTTGGCTCATTAATAACGTAATTTTATAGATTTTGATTTCTTCCTAATTCCCTTAAATTTGTAATTTAAAACTAAAGTTCGATTTTATGAAAAACTATATATCACTATTCTTTTTGTTGGTCTCTGTTTTTTGTTTTGGTCAATTGGAGCCGATAAGTACTTTTGAAAATGAAGAATTGCTGAGTTATAGATTTAACATGTTTCCAATTTCAGATCAATTTGGAAATAACATAATAGTGCATTCGAATGGCGATCTTCATTTGATGCTTTTAGATGAAAATTTTCAATTAATAAAAAAGAAAAGATTAGAATTTGTACTTCAAGTCATTTCAAATGAGCGATGTTCTTATTTTCAAAATAAAGAAAAAGTTTTTGGAGTTTATCGTCGAAAAAGAGGAAAGGCTCCAAAAATTATTAGTATAAATAAAGAGGACTTTAAAGTTGAAGTTGAAGATGTCAATATTTTAAAATCGGATAAAGTATTCTCCTTTTTTGAAGACAATGGTTATTTCTATTATGTTACAAGTGGAAAAGGAACAAAAGATATTTCTATTTATAAATTTTTGGAATTTGAGTTAGTAAAGAAAGTTACGTTTAAAGGATCTGGAAAACATCAGTTTACTAAATGGGACAAAGAATATGTTTCTTCTTTTGAAAACGAAAAATTGTTTTTCGAAAATAATGAAAGGAAGATGTTTTTTCAAAACGAAAAACTTTTTTTTATTAAGAGTTCATATAATGAACCAATAATTTCAACTCGAATTTTAGAGTTTGATTTTAACAATGAACAAACCTTTTCTCGAGTTTTAAAATTTGAACACGATTCTCATAATAATTCGAAATCTAAAAAAAGGTATGAAGGGGCTAAAAGAATTTCAGTCCATATTTTAGAAAATAAGTTATTTCAATGCGCTCGAATTAAGAATAATTTTTACCTAAATATTTTTGATTTGGCTACTGGTGAATTACATGTTAATGAGGCTCTTGGCGATATGCTCAGAGGTAGCAGGATTGATGAAGTAAAAATCTCTAATGGCGAGCCGACTTTTACAGGGTTATTTTTGAATGCTAAAAAAAGTGGATCCCAAACACTTATGGATTGGAATTTTAGTAATATTTCAACATCAACTACTGGGATTGGGATTCGCAAGTTGAGTAACGGCAATTTGGTGGTGGTTTTTGGAAAGAATAAAAAATTAACAAAAAATGGAGGGTATTCTCCTGGCTTCCCTGGGGATGATTACGCTCCAGCAACTCCAGGAACTTTTTATGGTAGAGGAAGCGCAGAAAATAGAACGCATTTTGGATATTTTTTAATGGATGAAGACGGAAAAATTTTGCCAAATGAAAGTGCAAATTTAAGTCGATTTACCTTCTTTAAAAAACATCTTGCGTCATTGAGAGAAGAGCAAAAAAAGAAAGCTAAGCACCTTGAAAAAAGGATATTTCAAAGCTCGGATGGGTTTCATATGATAACATATGATCCTTACGAAAGTACATTTGAAATTTTTTAAAGCCCCGCTGGTTCAATTGTTCCCTCCGCTGGTTTCAGTTTTAAACTGAAATCAACTATTCTCAGCGTCTCCGACGCGAGACATGGAACACTGTAGAATATTATCTTTCCTTTGATTTTCTTGTATTCGTCAGAGACGAACAAATAATTGATTTTAGTCTGGAGACTAAAACCAGCTGGAGACGCATGAATAGAGCGTCTCAGTCAGCCACGGCGGATTTATCTGGAGACTGGGACGAGCGGTTAAATTGATACTTCGCTGATCAAAAGTATTTCAAAAAAAACGGACTTTTAACCAAACCAATCCGCAGTTTTGCCCATCTTATCTATAAAGAATGCTTTATTAATTCGAGTCCCCGCATAAAACAACAAATCATGGTCACCCAATTTTTCCGATTTTTTATTTTTTTCGTTTTGGTTTTTACGAGTCAGCAAGTCTTTGCGCAAGGTTGGAGATTTCCGAATTGCGGCGATTTGACCGTTACCAAAATAGAAGCGTCACCTGATAATGCAGATCAACTATTGATAACCGTATATAGTGAATGTGACACCTGTACGATGCATGTTTATACAGGGTTAAGAGTTTTTCAAAATCAGGATACATTGGCGGTAGAAATAGGGATGTACTCAAAACCGAGCCCTGATAACAAAAGTGACTATCAATACAATTTGCAAAAAAATAAAGAATTTGAATTTTCGGATATTACCAGAATACAAATGGATCAGATTTGTGATTCTATTTCGATTGCTCAAGGTGTTTTGAGTAATGTTGAATTAGATGGTTCTAAAATTGAAATTTTCCCAAATCCGACAGGCGATTGGCTTAACTTGAAATTCGCCGAGGGTATTAAAATCGAAAATCTAAAAATAATAAACAGCCAAGGTCAATTGATGTTGGAACAAAAAAGCGAGGTTTCAAAACTTAATATTGGAACTTTGGCTACTGGGGTTTATTTTTTGGAGCTTAAAACTAATAAAGGAACTTTTACGAAAAAGATAATGAAGGATTAGGTATTGAATTTCCACTGTTAGCTCATCTTAGCCAGAAGACTGGGACGAGCTAATAGTGGAAAATAATATCTTTTAATTCGCCAAATGAGGATAGGCAGCTTTCCTGTTTTGAAAAGACAAAATTTTCGGATTGGCAATGACGCCGCCTTTTATTTCGATGGCCCGTCGAATGGTTTCGCTTTCTTCCCAAGCATCTGATCCAGCCATAATGACTGGCAAATAAGGAATAATACCATTGGAGATTTCCCAAGAGGCACAATCCCAAAGATAAGATGGGGTATGATCGACTGCGTAGTATTTTATGGTTCCTACCTTAAACATTGGAGCATCAAAAGAAGTTGGTTTGGCAAACGAGAAACCCATTCCTTCATCGCAACTTACATCCACGATCAGACATCCTTTTTTGAGTAAATGATTTTGATGTTCTTCTACAAACATCAATGGCTTGTCTGTGTCTTGCAAAATTCCGTTGACAATAATATCTACCTCCGATAATTCTTCAGCGAAAGGTAAGGAATTTCCGTCTGGATGAATAGAGACCAATGATCCATTTTTGTCTACTTCAAATTGAGCATAATTTACACCTGCCATTTGGTCGGCTACTAAGAAATAATTTCTCTGCGTATAAACTGAAATATCCTGAATTCCTCTTGCTTGTAATGCCCGAATTGCTCCTCGACTTACAGAACCAAAACTAAGGACGACTGCTTTACGACTTGCTCCGTAGTTGCCGTCAATACCTGCCAAATTCATCGCATGATGAACGCCAGCATACCCCGCGATTTCGTTGTTTTTATGAAAAACATGCATTTGCCAATCTCCACCTTTGGACCAACTATGCATCGCTTCCCACGCAATGAGCGTCAGATGATTGTCAATGGCTGTTTGGGTGATTTTTTTTTGCTGAACACAATGCGGCCAACCCCAATGAATCGTCCCTGTTTTCATATTGTCAAAATCGGCTTGCACTGGTTTGGCTAACAGTGTAACGTCTGACTTTTTAAATAAATCGGCTCGACTCATCACACCTCCACATAGCTCTGAAATTTGTTCATCACTCATCCCAAAAGGTTCGCCATAACCTTTTTCAAAAAAGAGGTTTTTTCGGATTGATTCCTCTAACCATTCAATTTGATCTGGATGTATTGGTACTCGTTTTTCTTGCTTTTTTCTTGAAGTTCCGAACACTCCTACTTTTAGTAGTTTCATTTATTTTTTTTAAAAACTTATTAGTTATGAATATTCGGAAACTACGGAAAAAAATCGGCTTATAGGTTTTATATTTAATTTGAAAAAGAGTTTACCTTAATTTAAGAGCGAGTTCTCGATATGGTTGATTTTCAAAATCCGTTATATCTTGATTGGTCAATCACTAAGGATGATATTTTTGTAACGGTTAATCAAGATCTGCTCGATTTTTAAAATCGAACATATCAGGTGCTGGTTTGGGCACTTCGATGGTTTCATGTCTTGAGATACATCCGCCGTGACTGATAGAAATCATTTATCTGACCTCTCTGATTTATCCGCCTTTGGCTGACTGAAATTTGGAAAACAAATCCCAAATAAAGTAGAAATTACGAGTCGTCATATTTGTGAAATATTGCATCTATTCGGTATGAAATTTGAGTCGTAAGGCACAATGAGACAAACTATATTATGTGCAATACTCAGCCTTGCCTTGATTCCAGCTTTAAATGGTCAATTTCATACACCCGTTTTTCCAAGTTTGGATGGAACTGCGCTTGCTGATTCCGTCGTACAGAAATTTAAACCTACCAATGTTTTAAATTATAATAAGGCGAGGGACACCATGTATAGCAAGATTGATAAGATAGATGGAAAGGTTACCTGCATTTATAGTGGTTATAGTATAGAACTTCCAGAAAATGTTGACCCATCCTTCTATCTGTACAATTCCTCATACCCTATTAGTGCGGAGCATATCTTTCCTCGGAGTAAAGGAGCAGATGAGGATTCTGGAAATGCCTTTTCTGATTTACATCATTTATTTCCTGCGCTTCAAGATGTAAATGTGGGACGTTCCAATTTCCCATTTCAAGAAATTCCAGATTCAGAAACCACTAAATGGTATTACCAAATCAATGAGTTGAGTATGTTACCAAACTCCAATATTGATCTTTATAGCGAAAGAATAACCGGCGCTTTTGAACCCGCCGAAATGCAAAAAGGAAACATTGCAAGAGCCATGTTCTACTTTTATATGATGTATCAGGAATTGGCTGATGAAGCAGATCCTGATTTTTTCGAAAGTCAAAGAGAAACCATTTGCGATTGGCATTTACAAGATCCAGTTGATGAAAACGAATGGAATCGAACCTATAAAATCTCTCAATATCAAGATGGAAAACCGAATCCATATGTGTTGGATTGTTCATTGGCACTCAGGACATTTTGTCCTCATTTGGTTTCGAATTGTAACGAGCTTTCTGCTGCGACTGATGTGCAGCAAGCTATTTCATCGTTAACTGTTTATCCTAATCCAGCTCGTGATTATATCAATATTCGAATCAATTTTAGTACTCGATCAGATACTAAGGTGAATGTTTATTCAGGTATTGGGAGACTAATACATGCGGAGACTCTTCAACAATCTGGTATTGGTGAAAGCACTTTTCCTTTGTCTATTAAAGGCAATGGATTCGTTATTTTAGAAGTTGTTGCTGGCAATCAAATTTGGAGAGAGAAGGTGCTAATTTGGAAATAGGGTTAAAAAATTTCTATTCTTTTTAAGAAACTTCTACTCAACCAAAACTGCTTCTTCCTCAAAATCCCTCGCAAACGCCTTAAACATCGCCAAGTGAATATCCTTTGTAATTTGTCTTTGCTTTTTAAAATGATGATTGGCAGATAGTTTTGTAATCACCAAATCTTTTGATGGTTGCACATAAATGAATTGATTGTAAATTCC
>CALHBQ010000225.1 GCA_937930815.1 uncultured Saprospiraceae bacterium
GAAGCAATTATTACCATTACTGATGTTTCTGGAAAAGTGGTTCGAACGATTAAGAATAGATACGAAGCAGGTATGAATCAGGAAATACTCAATAAAGGTGATTTGCCTTCACAAAGTGTTTTCTACTACCGCATGCAAACCGAAGATTTCATTGGAGTGAAGAAGATGCTCCTTATAGAATAGACTTGTTATTAGCAAATTATAATCAACTCGGGGATTGAGCTCCCCATCGTACTTTTATAATCCCATAGGTTGGGTGTTGGCGACCAAAATTGGTCGCCAACTACCCGATTTTTTCTTCCCGCGCTTAAACACTTTCAAATCAACAAACAACATTGTGAAACACAAAGAATAACTATTTGGAAAGCGGGATGATAATTTTTATCATTTTGGTAACCCCTCCTTTGCGAGGGGTTTCTTTTTTTAGAACAAAGACAATGTAAAATCAGTTGAACAAATTGATATATCCTTTTTACCGAAATCGTCCGTCGGTGACTTAAGGCATCTATTTTTATCATTTTAGAAATGAAGAAAATGAGGCGATGCACACAGGGAGGTTGGTAGTTGTACGATAAGTAGAAGTTAGTCGATAATTTGAAATTATCGACTAACTCTAAAATTTATATTTCTGCTGCCACTTTTTCGCTCTTTGTTCAAAGAGAGGTCGTACCTGGAGCGGAAAGGTACAACTGGTAGGGCTATTTTGATTTGTAGAGGGGATTCATTAATCCCCTCTACAAATCAAAATTATATCTTCAAAACCCCTTCTTTTCTAAAATACAAGGCCAATATACACATCAAAATAACGGTAATACCCGCGCCCATTTCCATCCAAAGACGTTGGCGTTTTTGGATATTACTTTCTACATAATACGGATTGGCGGAGTTTGGACTACCAAAACCTTTTCGAATTTCCCAGTTATCAAGATCACTGTTGTCGAGCCATGGGAGCAAAAGATTCAAAGTGAATACCGTATCGGTTGGCGCAACTTCGTAACTAACACTATCTATGAATGCGCCATCATCCGTAAACAATCCAATGACTTCATTACGTTTATCTAAACCAAAATCGAAACTTCCAGCGACACTATATGCCTTTGGAAATATTCTAAAAAACTTGCTGGAATCCTCACTAAAGACAACGTAATCTTTTGGCATAATCGTTACATCATCCAAACGGTATTCGTGCTTTTTATCAGTCAGAACCCAGTCTTTCAGTTTGACAGGTTCATCTGAGTTGTTGTATAACTCCAGCCAATCTTTGGTCATTTTATTATTACAACTGATTTCGTTGATGATAATTTTTTCGGCAAGTGGGTGATTGTATTTTTCAAAAATGGCTTTGAACTGGTAGTTTTTTTCCTTCAGTGAAAGGGTGAAATTTCGAGTATCGGCGTCAATATCAATTCCTTCCCAACCCGCAAATCGGTAGCCGAAATGTGGAATCGCATTGATATGAATCGGCAATTTTTCAAAATAACTACCTTCTAATGGTTTGCTCTTCACTTCTACAGTCTCATTGACAACCACTTTCCCTCCACTTGAGGAAGCGATATTGACTTGAACTTCTTCTCCCAGTTCAAACTTTTGCGCTAAATGTTTTCTAAGGTATTGAGGTCTTTCTGTTCCAAACGTACGCATGATATCAACATGTCGATTAAAACGATTTTCAGAAATATTCCAACGGTCAAGTTGGCGGTCGATTTCTGGCGCAATGTGTTGATAATGTTCATCTAATTTAGCCATCGCATTTTCAACAGAAAAAGAAGAGTTGAGTCGGTCGCACATCCGATTAGCGAACTTATTTCTAAACTTTTCATTCTCCATCAACTTTCTCAAAATGAATGTACTCCATGGCGGATTGGGCCACGGCTTTCCTTTCGGATTGGTATGGAACTTCAAACTATTAGCCTTGTAAGCATCTTTGTTGTGCAAACCATATCCCCAATCGGTATCATAGAGAATCCATCGCCATCTGCCATCTGGGGTTTGCGGACGATAATATTTGATATTTCCACCAGCGTCATCATTGTCAAAATAGATTTGAGCAATTTTATAATCCATAAAATTGTCCACATCCATCATGCTTTCTATGGTTGCAAAATGATAGTCTTCTCGCAAAGAGTGATCTATCATGTATTTCAACATACGGATATAGTGCCGTTTACTTCCTTGTTTTAAAGTGTATTGATGCTCCAACAAATCAAGGCTATCTTTTTCGATGCCTGTTTTTGCTTCTAAAAAGTGTCTGTTTATTTTTTCTCGAATGTTATAAACCCCCCAATAATTTCCGTTGATATAAACATGGCTTGGTCGGTAATCTTGTTTTTCAATATCCCAACCATCCGTCAAACTCCCCATAAACGCATCTCGAAAATGCGATTTACTAAAATCACTTCCTGAATTTCTAAAAACGAGATACTTATATTTCTTCTCCCCTTTTTTACCAAAAACGCGGTGCTTTATATTTTTTTTGCCGTAGCGTTTTCGAGCAACTACGGTGAATGATTTTTGTGGAAAAAGTCGGCTCATTCCACCAAACAAACGAAACCCCGTTCGACTATTGAAAACAGATTGACCATCTGCTTCAAAAAACTGCATATGAATCGGAACTTCTACTCTGCTCCAAAAATTTGCACCTGGTTTATAATAAAGAGAGTCAATTGCTTTTTGACCTTGAACAAACAAACCATCAATAGGGTCGAAAAGCATTTGAGGTGGAACCGCAAAAGAAACTACTGGAAAACCTGTTTTAGGCTCATTGATAAAATAGGTTTCTGCAAAAGTCTTACTTTTTTTGTCCGCTCTCCTGGCTATCGTTCTGAGAATGGTCGTCTTCTTTATTTTGATTGGTGACGTATAAACTTCAGCAGTGGCGCCGCTGGGTTCATCTCCAGTTGTAGTATAAAAAACTTTGCTGCCAGAGAGGCTCGCTGCCAATTGAATGGTAACGTCATCGTCATAAAATCCGCCTTTGAGCGAATACTCTACCGTTAAAGGAATTTCATTGACCGATTGGGCATTGGAAGTGAAAATTACTGACACGAAAAGCATCAGCACCAATAGTGTTTTCTTGTAAAAAGTATGCGTCATTGTATGCGTCCCAGAGGGTAATAGAAAGTTTTACCAATTTTAGAAAAAGTATATTGAGCAAAACCTTGAAACAAATTTGCAATATTTATTCCTAAAATGAAAGTAAATCGCTCATTATCAGCCGTTCATGCATTTTTTCAAACCTTTTTTTAGCCATTGTAAAAGACTCCCTTATCTTGGTCACTCAAATAAGAAATCATATGCCAATACTGAAGTTAGAGAACGTTCTAAAAAAATACGGAGATTATACTGCGGTTAATAACGTGAGCCTTGAGGTTGACCCTCAAAAAATCTTTGGTTTGTTGGGGCCAAACGGCGCGGGTAAAACTTCTTTGATTAGAATCATTACGACCATCACGCAGGCAGATAGTGGGCAGGTTTATTTTAATGGAGAGCCATTAAATATAAAGCATCCTGAGCAAATCGGCTACATGCCAGAGGAGCGGGGTTTGTATAAAAAAATGAAAGTGGGAGAGCACCTTTTGTATCTCGCTCAACTCAAAGGATTGTCTCTAACGGAGGCCAAAAAAGAGATTTCTCATTGGTTAGAAAAATTTGAAATTACAGATTGGTGGGACAAGACCGTGGACGAGCTTTCGAAAGGAATGCAACAGAAAATTCAATTTATCGCAACAGTTGTTCACCGTCCTAAGTTGTTGATTTTGGATGAGCCATTTTCAGGGCTTGATCCCTTAAATACCAACTTGATAAAAGATGAAATCCGAAATCTAAATGAAAGCGGAATCGGTGTCATTTTTTCTACGCACAGAATGGAGCAAGTCGAAGAGATTTGTGAAGATATTGTCCTCATCAGTAAAGGGACAAATGTTTTGAGTGGAAAGGTAAAGGATGTGAAAAATCAATTCAAAGAACATCTTTTTCAAATTGATTTTGCGGGAACTTTGCCTACCGACATTGCTCAGAAGGCAAACATCGTTTCTCAAACAGACAACTCGATTGTTGCTAAGTTTGAAAATGATGCCGCCTCTAATGCTTTATTAAAATTACTTATCAACAGTGATGTGCACATCGTTGCTTTCAAAGAAATTTTACCTTCTTTGAATGAGATTTTTATTAAACAGGTGGGGAGTTAAATTTAGTAACTTGAAAGATAAGGAATAGTCTTTTTAATATTAAAATATGAATCATCCCGAATTTTATATTCAATAGGTCAATTCATTGATTATTAAGACCTTATGAATGCTTGTTTTGTTGCGAGATGCAGGTTGCGTGTACGCTCGACTCGCAACCCGCATCTCGCAACAATTTGATTATCAATAGATTAGAAAATTAGATGTCCTTTTGTTCACTAACATTGAAAAATTAGGGATGACTCATGTTTTAGTTTTGTCCTATTTGTCAAATTAAGCCTCTCGTATCAAAGCAGAAACCCGCTCCGCACGTCGAGCAGGAAGAATAGAAGCCAACAATCCAATAACCGTAACAGAAACTAAAACAACCATCACATCAAAGAAGCGCATATCAATTGGATAAGCTTCAAAAGCAAAACTACCAGGGAAAGCAATAATACCGTAGTTGATTTGCAATAGGTATAAAATGAAAGCAATGGCCAAGCCAAGAGCAATACCAAGAAGCGTTAATAAAATACCTTCGAGTAAGAAGATGTTACGAATCATTTTTTCGGTAGCGCCCATGCTTTTCAGTATAGCGATGTCTTTTTTCTTTTCTAAAACTATCATCCACAAACTGCCGATCATATTGAACGCAATGAGTACCATCATCAAAATCAGGATGGCAAAACTCATCCATTTTTCGATGTTCATCAATTTGAGATAGGCTTCATTTTGTTGATATCGATCTTTTACCAAAAAGGCATCTCCCAAAGTTGTTCTTAGGTTGGCGGCTACTTTTTGAGGGTTAGCATCTGGCACTAATTTTATTTCGAGCGCACTCAAATCATTTTTAGAATTCAATAGCGAGCGCGTAAAATCCAATGAAGTCAATACATACTGATTATCAAAGTCTTGTTGGTTGACAAAGGTGCCAACGGGGTAGGTATATTGTTTTTTGAAAGGTTTGCTGAGCGAGCCAGCTCGATGCTTTTTGTTGGGCATATAAACGGCAAGCGCTGCAAATTGATCTTCGACATTAATGCCCAATTTATTTCTCATCCCTCCCCCAACGACAGCAAATTCACTGCCTCGCTCCTGGAAGACAATTCTTCCTTCGCGTATCGTTGAATCAATGCCTGTCACCTGAGCAAAATAATTATCTACTCCTTTCACAACTCCAAAATCTTGGCTGCCTTTGTATTCAAAAAAAGCAACTTCTTCGAGCGTTTGAGATACCAAAGCGATGCCTCCCGTTTTTGCTACTTTCTCCATCAATTCGTCTTCGATGGTGAACGTTTTTCCTTTAGCAGCAATGACTTTTATATCTGGATTGAATGTGCTAAAAAGGCTCGACAGCAAATCTTCAAACCCATTAAAAACAGAAAGAATCAAAATCAATGCAGCCGTACCAATCGTAATGCCCAACACCGAAATACCCGAAATCAGGTTAATCGCATTGGTTGATTTATTGGCAAACAAGTATCGCCGCGCTATTTTTAAGGAAAGATTCAAATGTTGAAATTTGCGTGTCCATGTCTGTGTGTTTGAATTTGTAGAGCGGATTCATGAATCCGCTCTACAAATTCAAACATATGAACAAAAATTGAATTAAAATTTTACTTTTTTGACGATGACTTTATCGTCTCGTTTTACGGATACTTTACAGCTTTGCCCTTTTTTATAATTGGCTAAACCTTCCATGTAATCGTAAATATCATTTACTTCTAAATCACCCATTTTGACGATGATATCTCCTTTTTCAAGACCTCCTTTTTGGGCAGGTCTTCCGTCCATCACACCGTCGATTCGCATGCCTTTGCCTTGATAGACGTAATCTGGCATTACACCGAGTGTTACTTTGAACGCTGCGGCTTTTCGATCTTGATTTTCGCTTTTTGTTTTCGTGAATTCAATTTTACCATCATCATCCAATTTGTGAACAATGTTTAAAATGAAATCAGAAATCTCTGCAATACCCTCAAAATTCACCAACTCGCTATCGTCTTCTGGTTTATGATAATCGGTGTGCTGACCTGTAAAAAAATGAAGTACCGCAATATCTTCTAAATAAAACGAAGTATGGTCAGAAGGGCCAATTCCACTTTCTGAAGTTACGAGTTTCATCTCTGTTTTGATATCATCAAGCGCTTTCCACGCAGGTGATGTTCCAACGCCATTTACAGCTAAAACTTTCTCCTCGTTCAATCGGCCAATCATATCCATATTGAGCATATAGTTAATCGACTTGAGATTGATAGTCGGATTTTTTACAAAATTTTTAGAACCAAAAAGTCCTAATTCTTCACCTGAAAAACCGATGAACAAATAATTGTTGTTGGTTGCTTTGCCCGATTTCAATTCTTGCGCCAACCAAATCATTGATGCTACACCGCTGGCATTATCATCTGCCCCATTGTGAATCGCAGGTTCACCTGTGTGTCTCGAACCAAAAGCACCATAGCCCAAGTGGTCATAATGCGCTCCGATGATAACAGTGTTATCTGATTTATTATCAATATAGCCGATTACGTTTTTCCCTCTTCGCTGCTCGATGCCTTCTTCACTATGCGGATTTGGTCGGTATTTAAAATCGAAATAATGGAAAAAACTTCCATTCTCTCCTCCACCTTCAAGACCCAATTCTTCAAAACGAGAAGCGATGTATTGCGCTGCTAATGCTTCGCCTCGCTTTCCAGTTTCGCGCCCTTCCAAAAGATTAGAAGCCAAATAAACGACATCCACTTGCATTTGCTGCAAATCATCTTTAGCGTCTTGCGCTATTAAAAAATTTCCAAAAAGGAAAAAAGAAAGGAATATTGTAAGCTTGTTATATTTCATTTTGAATCTATTTTATGAATAGGAATAATTCAAAAACGTAAAAGTAATCATTTGAGTCTTTGAAAACGGTACAAATAAGTCATAGGAATATCATATATTTGCGAACATTAAAATTCATATCTCATGGATATGGATTCATTTCAGGAAAAATTTAGACCTGATAAAGCCCAAGGTGGCTTTATCAGGTCTCCTTTTAAAAAGACACTGTATGTTACCATTAGATGACAAATACTTTACGCCATTAGAGCAGATTGCTGGAGAAATTCAGGCATCGGAAGATTTGGCGACTTACCTCGAGGAAGAAGAGGATGAATTTTTCAATAATTTGAAAGAGGCGTTCGAACCAAAAATTCAAGCAATTCACCGATCTGTTGCGGAAAATGATCCACTTCAAATTGAGGCATTCGAGAAGGCATTACTTCACGAAGCGTTTGAAGGATTGTTTTTGCCAAGAGTACTTGGTTTTGCTGCATTGCGTGGTGAAATCAATGAAGAGACGATGAAGTATGTCCGTCCACAGGAGCACTTCAAAGAAGTTTTATTGGCGATTTGTAACTCTGCAAATTTTGATATTCTTAGAAAAAGAATAGGACAGACTATTCAGGTAGGGCTCTTTTTGAGTAGTAATATTTGGGTTGCTAACTTAATCAATGAACTATCTAATAAACGTATTAGAAACTTCCTGACCAGTCAACGATTGGATAGATACCGAACCGTAGAAGGAAGAAAAGAAGGTTACGTACGTTATTTGAGACAGTTCAAAAATGACATTTACCAGTCAGCTGTTTTTCCTGAAAACAAAGCAGACCTTCAAGTTTATTACAATAAATTGAAGCAGTTTTTACTTTCTCGTTTCCAAATCAATAATGTGAATGCCTCTGTCGTTCCTCACATGAAAAAATTGATTGAAAACAAAGAATTTTTCGGGATGCGCGAGCACTTGGAAATTATGGCTTTGTATGCAAATTTCTTCGACCTTTCGGAAGAAGATCAGAAGCACTTGAAAGAATTGTTTAATAAAAATAGAGAAACGAATCCTGAGTTTGCACAGATGTGGTTTGAGTTTACATTAGAACTACACAATAGAGATATTGATTTAGACAAAGCTGCAGATACTCGTATTGCTGCAATTTTGGATCCGTCCATTAAGGACGATATCAAAGACTATTATGGTTTGATGGATACGCTTCATGAAAAAGGATACATGGACGAAGATGCGCAGGAAGCTGTAAAAGTTTACTACCACAGTCACAGTGGCCTTTCTACCGAAAACGAATGTGTACGTCGAGCGATTTACAATCAATTTGGTCGCTTGTTGAATAACATCGAGACAAGTGATTACACAGAGTTGTTTGAGATTTCAAAGTATTATGGCATTTACATGCAAATTTTTGGCAACCAACAATTCAATCAGGATTTGGAGCACTTGTCAATGAAGTACGTGCGCAAACTTTTGAAAGTATTTGTCGACAAACGTGGAAAAGATTATCAAGATATCAAGAAATTTATTTCTACAACTTTCGTAGATCTTGGATTTTTGAAACCAAAAGAAGTAGTCGAATTGTTCAAATCACGCCGTAAGCGTAAGCCGAAAGAGTCTAAGTAGTTTAAAAAAAATAACATTTCTATTAGAAAATATATTCCCGAATCTTCTTTTTGAAGGTTCGGGATTTTTATTTTTGGGTTACCATCTAAAGAGTAGAGTCAAAAGCCACCACCATTCATCAAGATCGACTTTACATGAAATCAATTTTACGTTTTCTCTTTTTAGGAACTTTCCTTTGTTCAATTCAATCTTCTTTTGCACAGAATCATCGTTTGGTGGGGTATCTGCCGTACTATCAATTTCATCGGGTAGATGATATTGATTTTGAAAAACTCACTCATGTTTGTCTCGCTTTTGCGAATCCAGATGCGGATGGAAATCTTTCGATTGGTGGAAGAGATATCGAGCCAATTGTTGAAGTTGCACACGATGCAAATGTGGACGTTTTGCTTTCACTTGCAGGAGGTGCATTGAGTTCAGATTGGTGGGCAGCATGGCAAAATTTGACCACAGAGAGCAATCGCTCTGCCTTTATTCATAAAATTATCACGTATCTGTACGACCATGATTTGCAGGGCATCGACATGGATTTAGAATGGCAATATGTCGAAGATTGGTACAGTGGTTTTTCTATGGAGTTGAGTGACTCTTTGCAAGCGCATGACTTTCTTTATACGGCAGCTTTTCCTGGAACCTATCGTTATCCTGAAATTTCGGATGAAGCATTGAGAGATTTTGATTTTATCAACACGATGGTTTATGATTTAACTGGGCCATGGAATCCTAACAATGCTGGCCCTCACTCGCCATATTCTTTTGCAGAAAACTCAATTAAATATTGGAGAGATAAACAGGGCATTGCTCCTGAAAATCTGACTTTAGGCATTCCTTTTTATGGTTGGAATTTCAATGATCCTACCGATGTATTTTCATTTACTTACCGAAGTATGGTCAATCAAAACCCAGCAAATGCGCTGAGAGATAATGTTGATGCAGCTTACTACAACGGCATCATGACCGTTCGGCAAAAAACTGAATTAGCGATGGCGAAGGTCAGTGGTGTCATGATTTGGGAATTGGGTCAAGACCATTTCGATAAACAATTTTCTCTACTAAATGCCATTCATCAAGTGATATCAGCAAATGTTAGCTCCAATGAAGAAATTGAAGCATTCACTGACATTAATATCTATCCAAATCCATTTTCAGATTTCTTCTTTTTTGAAAATCCTAAAGAACAAGACGTTCAAATTATTTTGACAGATGCAAGTGGTCGATTGATTGCGCAGCAGTTGATTCCTGCATTTTCTACCGAAACGATTGGCAATACACAGATGGTAAAAGGTTTATACTTTTTGCGTTTGATATGGGAAGATGGCGTTGGTGTTTCCAAAGTTGTGGTGAAAGAATAAATCTAAGAGTCGGGCAACCTGAATTGTCCGACTCTTAGATTTTTAAACCAATTGCGACTTTACTCGCTCCTCTAACATTTCCAATATCCGCTTTTTCAAATGCCCCCGATTTCCTAAATAAAAATGAAGCTCCTCACTAGCAAACAATCCCACTACTATGCCCAGCATAAACATCTGGAATTTTTGATTGGTATGAAAAGTTGAGTGAATTTTCGTTTGTTTTTCATCTTCCGAAAGTTTTGGGAAATCAATTTTAAACCGCTTCATTTCTGCATGAAACGTTTCCAAGATCAATTCATTTTGAAATTTCAAAATTGGTCGAAGTACCTGATGATGAAATTTTTCAATATCGGTTTTTAGTTTATCTGCTGAGATAGCAGGAATTTCTGAGCGGAGTTTTTTTATTAGATTGTTTCGCATGAATACTTAGACAAATAAAATAGATTTTAGTTTCGTGAACTTTTCGTTTCAATTCTACAACAAAAAGTTTTTCTCACTAAACTAAAAACCCTACCTTCACATTCTTGTTTCCTAATCAAATTGTAGAAACTCAAGAATGGCAAAAAAGAAGAAAGCGGCAGTAAAAGAGGCACCGGCAGCAGAGCGATTTCGCAACGAGATATTCATCAAAGGTGCACGAGCGAATAATCTGCAAAACATAGATCTACGCATTCCCAAAAATAAATTGGTGGTCGTGACAGGCGTTTCTGGCTCGGGCAAATCGAGTATCACGATGGATACGCTTTATGCAGAAGGACAGCGACGTTACGTAGAGAGTTTGAGCAGTTATGCACGTCAATTTTTGGGACGTATGAAAAAGCCAGATGTCGATTTCATAAAAGGCATCTGCCCTGCCATTGCGATTGAGCAAAAAGTAACTTCTGGGAACAACCGTTCGACCGTAGGTTCGATGACGGAGATTTATGATTTCATGCGTTTGCTCTATGCGCGTATCGGAAAAACCTACTCACCTATTTCTGGAAAATTAGTCACCAAACACCGAGTCACGGATGTAACAGATTACATTCATTCGCTTGAGGAAGGAGCCAAGGTTCAGCTATTCATGCCGCTTTCGCTAAAATATCGAGATCGGACATTAGAGTTGGAATTGAAGCTGCTTTTACAAAAAGGATATAGCCGTATTTTCCACAAAAAAGAATTGAAAAATATAGAAGAATTTGTTGAGCAAAAACCAATAGATTTATCCAAAACCCTCGACCAATACGGCAAAGATGAAGTGTGGATTTTAATTGACCGTTTCGCAGTAAAAAAAGAAGAGGAGGAAAACAGAAAACGTATTTCTGATTCCGTTCAAATCGCTTTTCAAGAAAGTGAAGGAGAGGCAATTGTCGCGCCTTTAGGAAATAAAAAAGCCGTCAAAAAATTCAATAATCGTTTTGAATTAGATGGGATGGAATTTGTGGAACCAGCACCACAATTATTCAATTATAATAATCCATTCGGTGCTTGCCCACAATGTGAAGGCTACGGAAAAGTCATGGGAATTGACGAAAACAAAGTCATCCCAGATGATAGCAAATCTGTTTATGAAAAAGCGATTGCTTGCTGGAAAGGAGAGAAATTTGGATTATGGCTCAGCGAATTTTTGAATGTCGCCCATCATTTTGAATTCCCAGTGCATACCCCATACGAACAACTCAAAAAAGCAGAGAAGAAACTACTTTGGACAGGTAATAAATTCTTTCGAGGTATCAACGATTTCTTTGAAGAGTTAGGGGAGAAAACTTACAAAATTCAGAATCGCGTGATGCTCGCTCGTTATCGCGGACGAACAACTTGCACCAACTGCGACGGTGGACGTTTGCGACCAGAAGCGAATTATGTCACGGTGGGTAAAGAACCGATTACTTACTTGATTGATTTGCCGTTGGATGAATTATCTGATTTCTTCAATGGTTTGAAATTGAGTGATTACGATACTCAAATCGCCAAGCGATTATTACTCGAAATTAATACCCGTCTTTATTTTATGAAAGATGTTGGATTAGGTTATTTGATGCTCAATCGTGTTTCGAATACCCTCAGTGGCGGCGAGACACAACGCATCAATTTGACGCGAACATTGGGTAGCAATCTAACGAGTTCAATGTATATTTTGGATGAACCAAGTGTTGGTTTGCACCCAAGAGACACTGCCCGTTTGGTAGAAGTTTTGAAAAATTTGAGAGACTTAGGGAATACCGTCATCGTAGTCGAACACGAGGAGGAAGTCATCAAAAATGCAGACTACCTAATCGACATCGGCCCAGAGGCAGGAGTGCATGGCGGCCACGTCGTTTTTGCTGG
>CALHBQ010000226.1 GCA_937930815.1 uncultured Saprospiraceae bacterium
ATTGAAGTTGAAAATCTTACAAACGGCTGTAAATCAGATAGTTGCATTGTTGTAACGCCTGACGATAACGCACCAGTTATCACTGTAAGCGATGATGAAATATTCACTTGCAAGGATACATTGTTTGAATTATCAGTCCAATTGCCCGCTGGAAATATTGAATTTTATTGGGAAAGTTTTGACGGTTGTTTTAGATCAGATTCTCTTTTGCAAAATGTCGAAGTGGAGTGCGCGGGTTCATACACAGTCGTTGTGAAGAATACTGATAATCAATGTATTTCCTCAGAAACAGTAGAAGTGATTCCAAATATAAATGAGCCAAATTCAGATGCAGGTACGAATAGAAATCTAACTTGCCGAGACACTTTTACATTTCTGGATGGAACAAATTCTGACACTGGAGTTGAACTTTTGTATCAATGGTCTGGGCCTGGAATTACATCTGGCGCAACGACTTTAGAACCAGAAGTAAATGTCATTGGAGATTATATTTTGGAAGTGAGAGATACTTCGACTGGTTGTTTTTCTTTAGATACAGTGAACGTTGATGCGAATGTGATTTTCCCAACTGCCAGTGCAGGATCTGATTTTGAATTGACTTGTCGAGCAGATACCATTCAATTAAATGGCCTACTTTCTTCGATGACAAATAACTACCGATGGGTTACAAACGGTGGGCGATTTGTGAGCGGGGAGCTGACCTTAGAACCAGAAATTGACCGACCAGGTGAATATATTTTAGAGGTTCTAAATCCTAATAATGGTTGTTCCTCTTTTGATACTTTGTTGGTTGAAAGTATTGAGGATTTGCCAGAAATTAACTTTGATTTATCGACTGATTTTGAAATAAATTGCTTTGACGAAAGTATTGAACTCAACGCAGAAAATTCGACGCCAATTGGTGATTTAATTTTCCGTTGGAGTACTTTTCAAGGAAATATAACAACTAATACCATTGCTTCAAATATTGAGGTAGATGAAGGTGGTTGGTACTTTTTAAATGTAGAAAGAACGGACAACGGCTGTGAAAAAGTGGATTCCATTTTTGTAGATTTTGATAAAGAAATTCCACCAATTTCAACCCTCACACCTGATAAGTTGACTTGCGATACATTGGAGATAGTTTTAGAATCTGTAGTTCCAAATACCATCTTAAATTACGATGTGACCTGGAGTACAATTGATGGTAATTTTATAGAATCAGTCGATACTTTAAAAACGCGAGTGAATCGAGCAGGGCGCTATATTGTTTCCATTATTAATACAGAAAATGGTTGTCCAAATGAAGCCTCTGTTTTAGTTGAAGCAGATACGATTGCTCCAATTGCAGATGCAGAAGTGGCTTCGTTTTTAGATTGTTTTAAAACCTCCGTTGTTTTAGATGGAAACGGTTCATCAAAAGATAGCACCTTTTTTACCTACCAATGGAGTACGAGTGGAATCGGTAATATTGAAAATGATACGACTCTTAATCCAAAAGTAGATGCCGAAGGATTTTATACCATCATGGTCAAAAATACTCGAACGGGTTGTATCGCTTTTGACTCAATTGAAGTTAAGCAAGAGGCAGCAGGTATCCAATCTTTTCAAGTCGAACTTGAGCCCGTAACTTGTATTGGTTTCAATGATGCATCTATCCAAATTGACTCAATTGCCGGAGGAACACCGCCATTTTTATATTCAATAAATGGAAGTCCATTTGGAGGTTTTGGTCAATTTTCAAACCTCGAAGCAGGGGCGTATGACATCAAAATTCAAGATGCCGCTGGTTGCGAAAGTGATACCTCCGTTGTCTTCGATAATGGCCTCGAATTGCTCGTCGATTTGGGCCCTGACTTGACAATTAGAGTAGGGGATTCAATTGAGTTAGAGGCTTTGATTAGTATTCCGTTTTCCAGAATTGGAGACTTGAATTGGTCGCATGGCTTAGATAGTATTTGCAATCAATGTCTCGAACAAACCGTCGCGCCAATCATCACAACTGAATATCTAATCACCGCCACAGATTCAAATGGCTGCATCGCGATGGATGATATTTTGATCAACGTAACCAAAGAACGTCCTATCTATATCCCTTCCGCTTTTTCCCCAAATGGAGATGGAAACAACGATGTCTTTATGATTTATGGAGTGAATTCAAATGTCGATATTAAGTCCTTCCAAATCTATGATCGATGGGGTAATATCGTACATTCCAAAAAGAACGTCGAAGCCAATAATCCAAAATTTGGTTGGGACGGAACCTTCAAAGGAAAAAACATGAATGGAGGTGTTTTTGTTTATATGGCGAAGATAGAATTTCCAGATGGAAGGGTTGAGGTTTTTGAAGGGGATTTGACTTTGTATCGTTAATGGTTATTTGAATGTATTGTTGAATGATTTGACAAAAGTCATAAATTCTGAATACGTTTCTTCTGGTGGCGATTCAAATTGAATATATCCTTCCTCTGTTTTGAAAAATTCTTTCATTTCCTTCAAACAATCTTCTTCATTTTTGTAGTTATTTTCTCCAGAATGAACTTGTGAGATTCCAAAAATAGTACATGAATCTGATGTGTAAAATATCATCCCGAATCGATTCAAACTTTCTTTATCAAGGTTTTTCCAATAAATGCTTTGGGTAAAAGTAGGATTTGATTCTAAAAAAGCCATTAATGTATTAGCGTTGTTAAATTCGCTGATAGGAGAATCAGAAAATTGAGGAATTAAATATTCGTCACTTGTTTCCTTTCTATCTGGGAGAAAGTGGTTTAAAAAATCTATACTTAGCTTTTTTGACCGAGTTTTTACGATTACATAAATATCCGAAAGTGGTCCCATTTGTTTTTACTTTTATTAATTGTACACTGATACCTGCAATTTGATTTCGCACTTTCAGCGCTAAGATAGGAATTGATTTATTCATTGGGCGGTTGCCCAATGCTAATTGATAAAAGCCTTTCAGGCTTACCAAGGAAGCACTGAAAGTGCGCAATCAATTAGCCGAGGGCAACGCCCTCGGTAAACTATCAAAAGAATTTTAGCACTGAAAGTGCGAAAGCATTTCAATTAATCAAGCCTTACTCAAAGTAAACCCAAATGTAGTTCCAACCCCTTTAGAGCTCCTCACGTTAATTGTTTGCTTATGTCCTTCTATGATGTGTTTTACAATAGAAAGTCCCAAACCAGAGCCGCCTTGCTCTCGTGAGCGATGCTTATCCACTCGATAAAAACGTTCGAATAATCGGTTGAGATGTTTTGACTCAATGCCGATACCATCATCTGAAACTTCTACCAAAATACTATTGTCCATATTGTAAAAGCCAACTCGAGTAGAACCTTTCTTTTGCCCATATTTGATGGAATTGGTCAATAGATTCATCAGCACTTGGCGGATACTTTCGCGGTCGGCATTAACCATTAGGTTGCTGGAAGCATTTTGTTTGAATTCGAGTTTTATCTTTTTGTCTTTTGCTCTTATTTCCAAATCATCAAACGCTTCTTCGACTAATTCTTTAATATCAAAAACTTGAAAATCGAGAATGATTTTTCCTGATTCTAAACGAGAAATGGATTCCAAATCTTCGATGATAGTGACCAATCTATCTGCATTTTTTGCGGCTCTGCCCAAGAAGTTTTGTCTCACCTCTGGGTTTTCTGCTGCCCCTTCGAGCAAGGTGTCGAGGTAACCTTGAATATTGAAAATGGGTGTTTTTAGTTCGTGTGAAATGTCTCCAAGAAACTTTCTACGATATTCTTCATAACCCTGAAAAACTTTAAATTCTTCATCTCTTTTGTTGGACCAGAGTTCGGTTTCTTCTTGGATTTGAGAAAAGATGTCTGAGTTTAAATCTAAGTCGGAGGTTTTTTCTGGTTTAGTGATTTTTTTGTTGTAAATATTTTTATAAATAATACGAACCTTATCTAAAATGAATTGCTGCAGAAAAAATCTGCCAACAAAAAATCCAACCAACAATATACAAATAGGAAAAACGAAAAGAAAAGTAGTTGAGAATGAAATAATTCCCAGCGTTTTAAAAACTAAAAAAGAAATCAATATCAATATTGTTATTGATAAACTCCAAAAAAAAGCGATTTGGTTTGGTGTTAGATTCTTTCTCATAAAACCATTTTAAAAATCGAATTTATATCCAATTCCTTTCATCGTTTTGATATAATGATCTCCAATTTTTTCTCTCAATTTTCTGATGTGAACATCAATCGTTCGATTACCCACGATGACATCTGTGCCCCAAACTTTATTAAAAATTTCATCTCGCGTAAAGACCTTGCCCGGTTTGCTTGCAAGCAGCGACAGGAGTTCGAATTCCTTTTTAGCTAAATCTATTTTCATTCCTTCAACACTTATCGAAATGGCCTCTTGATTGATGGTCAGACTTCCAAAAGTCAATTCCGCTTTTGATTCCTCGGCCATCCTTCCAGAACGCCGTAGAAGTGCTTTGATGCGACTCACCAACACTCTCGGACGAATCGGTTTAGTAATATAATCATCGCCTCCAACATCCAATGCTGCAATCTGAGAATAGTCTTCCTCACGAGCCGTCAAAAAAGCAATCAAAGTATCTTTGAATTCCTTCTTTCCTCTCAAAACACGGCATACCTCAACGCCATCCATCTCCGGCATCATGATGTCCAGGATGATTAAATCAGGGTTGCTTTCTTTGGCTTTTTCAATTCCTTCCTGCCCGTTTTTTGCAGAAACAACCGCAAACCCTTCCTTCTCTAAATTGAACCTTAAGATTTCAATAATATCCGGCTCATCATCAACAATTAAAATTGTTGTTTTATTCATTTTGTAATTATTAGATATTTTCTGCCAAAGGTATATTTAAAACCAGAACCATTGCGGAATTCAATGTTACCTTATTGTAAAGTTTACTTTTCCTCCAAAAAAATATATTTTTTTGCTCGTGCTGTTCTCTGAACAGTCACGTTTTATAGACAAATCTCCAGATTTTCGAAATCAAAATGCTGTTCATCAACTAATTCGTCTTTCTACTCAAATCTGGAGATTTGATGAATATTTCGTGATGGTTCAGAGAACCACACGAGCAAATTCCTTTGGAATTTGCCGAAAGTAAAATTACACTTTCGGATAATTGTCATCCCACTTCTTCTCTTTGGGAGTATCGAGCTGACCAACTGATTTCGCAACGACCATCGCCACGGTTGCATCACTTGTCACATTCGCAACTGTTCGACACATATCAAGCGGTCTGTCAACTGCAAAAATCAAAGCTAATCCAGCCTCTGGAATTCCTGCCTGACCCAAAACAATCACCAACATCACCATTCCTGCACTTGGAACCGCAGCGGTACCAATGGAGGCGAGGGTAGCAGTGGCTACAATCCCCAATTGAGCAGAAAGTGATAATTCAATT
>CALHBQ010000227.1 GCA_937930815.1 uncultured Saprospiraceae bacterium
TTGCAACAAACAAAAAGAATTTTTTCATAATAAATACAGTTTTTAATTTCTAATTAAGTGAAACCACAGGTTTCTTGAGACAAAAGTAAAGATAAAACCATTCCTAAGCCCAAAAGAGGATTACTTTTTATTTAACTAAATATTGTAATCTCTTAAAACACAACTCCTGTAACTTTTTGTCGTTAGTAAATTATATAAACAAATACTCCCCGACATTATTACTACACAAATACCTTTTTTTGAAAATAAAACAAATCATATTACTCACATTTATGCTGATTGGATGTTATCCATTTCAGCCTGTTTATGCTCAGTCTTCTGCTGAGATTCCCGGCGAAAACATTGTTCCTAACCCAAGTTTTGAAGATTATAGCGGTACGCCTATTGGTTGGTTTTACAAAGGTATGCACTTTACTAACTTGATGAAATTTTGGTCTTCTCCCACAGGTGCTTCGCCAGATGCCTTTGGGCCTGAAATCAGAGTTCCTGCTCATTGGGCAGACAAAGGTTTTGGTCAGCAAAAACCACATAGCGGAGAGTCAATGATTGGTTTAACACTTTATGGTTGTGATAATGGCAAGCCACATTGTAGAGAATATGTTCAAATTCAATTGGCAGAACCATTGGTGCTTGGTCAAAAATATTACTTCGAATTTTGGACAAGTAGATTACCTCGGTCATTAGAAATCAATAATCTTGGTGCCTATTTTACAAAAGAGAGCATTTCTATAAAAACAGATGAATTATTGGTGCACCAGCCCAAAATTCACGCACAAAAAATAATAGAAGCTCCCAATAAGAATTGGACAAGAGTTGCAGGGACTTTTACCGCAAATACAGAAGATGATTATCTACTAATCGGTAATTTTTTCGATGATAAAAACACGGAAGTGACGGGTATTGATCGACCTGATGCTTTGCCATATGCCTACTATTACATTGATGATGTATTACTACGAAAAGAAGAACCTTATCTTGATGTTCCGATAAAAGAAGATGATATTCGTAAAGTTCCGTTGGCGGTAGGAAGCAAATTTCAGTTAAAAAATATCTATTTCGATACAGATAAGTTTGAGTTGCTGCCGCAAAGTTTTTTAGAAATGAAAAACTTACTCAACATCATGCACGAGCACCCCAAAATGATAATCGAAGTTATCGGTCATACAGATAGCATCGGTAGGCATAATTACAATCTCTACCTTTCGCGGAAACGCGCAAAAGCTGTTGTTCGATACCTAAACGAAAATGGTATTTCAAAAACAAGAACGCGCTACAAAGGCATCGGCGATACCGAGCCACTTGATTCTAATGATACAGAAAAAGGTCGCAAACGAAATAGACGCGTTGAGGTTTTGATCCTGAAAATCTAATACTTGTATAAAAGAGGAGTTCTTGAAAGACCATCAAGTATCAATTGCACTTCATCATAATTTTCCTCACGTAGATTAGTCAAATCAAAAGAAATCGTTTTTGTTACTAATGCTTTACAATAGTCTTGATCGTCAAGAGAGATAACTATAGGTCTCTGTGGTGGTAGTGATTGATTGAGTTTTTCTTCTCCAATTAATAGGAAAGTAGCATCACCACATCCGCCACCGTATTGAACGGTTACTTCAAGGCAATCGCCCTTGATTTCTGCTGAAACAAAATCAAAATCATCTCTTGGTGCGTCGCGGTATTGCTCACTATCTACAATTCCGATTTGATCGCAAATAGCTTTTACGCCAGATTTATTGCAGCCAATAATTAAAAAAGGGAGGAGTACGAATAGCATTAAATTCTTCATGATTTCTTTTTTTAGAAAGACATCAATTGTTCTAAAAGGGTTGGGTAATCATTGCACTTTGCTATCAACGGTTCCTTTTTTCAAAAGAGTTTTCACCAAGTCTCCTTTTTTTAGTTCTTTCGAATTTTTAATCACTTTACCTCCTTTTGTCGTGATGGAATAACCTCGCTTCAAAATCTGTTCTGGGGAAAGTGTTTTACATAGCTTTTCCAAACTATCAACCTTTGAACTTTCAGTTTTTAAAACTCCTTTTGCCGCGCGTGGAATCTCTTGTTCGATATAATCCAACATTCGATTTTGATTGCGAATGGTTTCTTCACTGAGGGATTTAATGTTTTGAGAAATGATTTGGAGTTGTTGCTGAGCCTTATTGAGCACTTGACCATTTATTTCTCGAATCGTCAACCAATGTCTCACCAATCGTTCCTCAAAATATCCGTTGTGACTGACGATGAATTCAGCAACGGCAGTCGGTGTTTTGAGCGCTGTATGTGCTACAAAATCTGCAATACCTTCATCAATTTCATGACCAATTCCAGTGAAAACAGGGAGTTTAAAATTAGCAATCGTTTTTCCGATTTCAAAATTATCGAAAGATGCTAAATCAATTTTTGAACCACCACCTCGGATAATTACCACACAATCAAAATCTGCTTTTCGAGCTTTTATAATTTCGAATTGTGCTAAAATTTCTTCTTCCACTCGCGTACCTTGAAGCGCAATCGGAAAGAGTTCCAACTCATAATGATGCCCGTATTTATTGGTTTTGATTTGATTGATAAAGTCGTGATAACCTGCTGCTGTGGAGTTTGAAAGTACCGCAATTCGCTGAAGCACAACAGGCATTGGCAGCAAACTATTTTTTTCTAAAAGTCGCTTCTTTTTTAGTTTTCCTAAAATGGCTTGTCGTTCAATGGCCAATTTCCCGAGGGTGAAATTTGGGTCAATATCTTCGACCAATAATTTAAACCCGTACGACTCATGAAATTCCACCTGCACTTTTAACAACAGTTCTAAATCTTCTCGCAATAAATCATGAATCAAGCTCCCATGCTTCCGCGCCAAAGAGCGAAATTTGGAACCCCAAAGCACTGCTTCTGATCTTGCGATCAACTCGTCTGTTTCCTCCGATTTTTGAACTAAATTAAAATAGAAATGCCCTCTCGATTCTTTCAATTGCCCAACCTCTGCACGCACCCAAACGGCATCGGAGAAGTTAAGCGCGAGTACGCGCTTGATGTGTTCGTTGAGTTCGAAAAGGGAAATGGAAGTCATTCTGTGATTAATTTTTTTTCAAAGAAATAAAAAATCCTCTTAAATCTTTTTTCACAAAATCACTCAAGCCACATTCTGTCTGAATCAGGATTCTCAGGATTAAATCGTTTCCTATTCGTCCATTGGGGAAAAATTATATCTGTTCGCCTTTTAATAGAAATCCGTCCTCATCCATCCTATCCGTTAAATCCGTGTCCTATAAAAATCCAGCATTCCACTAAATCGCTTGTGCAACTACTCCACCAAATCAAATTGCAACTTCGCCAAAC
>CALHBQ010000228.1 GCA_937930815.1 uncultured Saprospiraceae bacterium
GTATCCCCCCACTAAACCCCGAAATATCATAATCAGAGCATGACCTAGGTCTCAAAATTACGATTTAAAATTCTCTAATGTTTCTTGGTTGATTCGATGAGGGAGCCAGTCTACGGCATCGGGAGTGACTTTATTGGCGGCTACTTTTTTGAGTAACCAATGAAGGTAAGTATAAGCGTTGATATTATTTTTGTGGCAAGTATTTACTATGGAATAAAGTACGGCCAGATTTTGTGCTGCGGAGTCTGAACCAGCAAACAGATAATTTTTTCGACCCAATGCGATGGGACGGATCATATTTTCTACCCAGTTGTTATCAATTTCTAATTGGCCGTCATGGGCATAAGCACTCAGACCCTTCCAACGACTGTAAGTGTAGTTTAGTGCTTTATAAATTAGACTCTTGGGTAATAAATTGGGATTAGCAATTTCTTCTACCATCCATTCATCAAGATTTTTTAGGATGGGAACTGCTTCTTTTTGTCTGATTTTATGACGCTCCTCAAAACTTAATTTTTCATTACGGCAGCGTCTTTCTATTTCGTAAAGTTTTTGCACTTTTTCTAAAAAGTATTTTGCTTGTTGAGGAGCTGAATCGATAGCATCGAAAAACTTACGCCTACTGTGAGCCATACAATAAATAAGTTGTATAGGTTTTTGTTTGGCTAATGTTTCGTAAGATGAAAAACCATCTACTTGTAAAATTCCTTCGTAGTTGTCCAATATAACGCAAGCAGATTTTGCGGAGCGAGTCGGTTCGTAATTGAACGCAACGGCTTTTATTGTTGGCGCCATAAAGGCCCACATTTGACCACGATGCGAGGCGCCTGGTTTATTTTTTGACAAAACTTGTATTCTTGTTTCGTCGCCCTGAATATATTGTTGAGCAATGATATCTTCAACTAATAGATTGTAGATTGGGATTAATGCTTCGGCAGCTTTATGGAACCAGTTGTATAAATTATTATTACTGATAAACTTTATGCCTAACTGTTTAATCTTTTTTGCAAAACGATGTACAGGGGTGTGGTATTGGATTTTTTCATTGATCATTTCTGCAATCAACGATTCATCTACCATACCTCGTGGAACGATCCGAGGAGGAATCGCGGCTTGTAAAACGCCAGGACCTTCGGTTGACTTACTAGATAATCGAGGACGAATAATTTCTTTAACGTAAATACTTGCTGGCCGATAAGCTAATATTTCAGTTATATCGCGTCCTAATTCTGATAAATTTTCTGCATCTACATGTTGAGGTAATAAAGTCGTAGTTTGTCGTTCTAAATGCGCAGGAAAACTATTTCGTTTGCCAATTTTTTGTGCCTTCTTTTTCTTCTTCTTTTTATCAACCCCACCAACCGTTTCACGTTTTTCTTCTACTTCATCTATTGGTTGATCCTGATGCGTTGGGTTAGGAAATAGACTACCTTGTTCTGAATTTTGATCTCCTTCATAACGCTCTCGTTTGGCACCAAAGATCATTTTCTTTAGCTGCTCATTTTCCTCTTTCAACAAAAAAACTTTTGTCTTGAGTTCTTTATTTTCTTCTAATAATTCTTCTTTTGACACAACATAAAAATACAAAATTTATCCCGTTTTTGCCAAAGAAAAACGCTTTCTTTTTTGCACTTTTTTTGTCTCAATTCCTTGTAAAATCAACAGTAAATTTTCGTAGCTGATTTGATAATTATTTAGTCCAGTAAGATGTTCGTAAGTACCTCTTTCCAGCCGTTTAAAGTATAAACTAAATCCATCGCCTTCCCAACGGAGCATTTTTAAATGTGTCTTACGACGATTAATAAAAACAAATCCAGCTCCACTCAATAATTGTAAATCCATCTGTCCAGTCACTATGGCTCCCAGTGTATTGAAACTCTTACGCATATCTGTAGGTTGATCGTACAAATAATAAACACCACTGCGCTCAAACATTTTGCAGCGTTTTTAATAAGTCTAGACTCAACGAATCCTGACTATAAATCCGTATCCCATTGGGTAGTAAAATTTCTAAACCATTTAATACTGATTTTTTTTCTAACTTTACAAACTGACCTTCTTGCGATGGACCTTTTTCTCTAAACCAAGAAATAAAGGTAGCGTACTTGATACCTGCTGATTCACAATAAGCTTTTTTCGTTTGTCCGCTTTGCTGCCAATAAGCTATGTGGTCGATTCGTTCTGATTTCTTTGTCATCTTTTTTACGCAAAGGTAGCTCGCTTATGTATAGTAGGCAACTCGGGGTTTGGTGGGGGGATACCCTCAAACGTATTTGAAAGATTATATGTTTCTATTAGAAAAACAAAATACACAGCCTTATTTTTATGGAGCATGTAAATCAAAAAAGTGGACAGGAGATCGATGGATTGAAGAAAATCCTGATTTACAGCTCTTACTTTTCGGTGGGACATTCTTTATAGCAGATGAATTTGTATTTGAAAAGATATGAAATTGTAAACTAATTATAATTAGTGAGGGTGTTGATTTTTTACCAAATTTGTCAGATTTCGTAGATATCTTTGTTTTATTATAAAAATGAAAAATGCATCCAAATATTGATATTCTAATTCCAAAAATTGCGGTTGATGAAATTGTTGAATATGAAATTTCAAAAATAGAGACATTCCTTTATAAAGATTCTAATGGCAAACCATTCAGAAGAAATTATAATATTGAGTTAAGAAAAATAGACGAACTCCAGTATGAAGTTTATTATCCAAAAGGTATTTTAAGTGCTTCAAAACACTTCAATTCAATAGAGAAATTTCTTTCACAAATGAGTAATGCTCAAAACAGTACTGTTTACATCTCAATAAATGAGGAAGAAGAACTTGAGTTAAAAAATTATAAGGAAATTTTATTAAACCTTAAAAAACTTAAGAAGGAATTAATTGAACAACATACGGATGAAGAAACGATAGATGAAATTCGAACAACCTTTAATTACCTATCTTCTAAAAAAGCTATTGAGAAATGTTTTTTAGAAGATTTAGAATATATTTTTGATTATTATGGTTTGGAAAAGGAAGATGATGTTTATGTTGATTTAATACCAAAAGAGTCAATAGGTAAAAAAATAATAAAGAAAGTAGGAATAGGTTTGTCAAGTGTACATTTGGTGATGTTTGATTATTTGGAAAAGGATTTTTTTAAGGTTGAATCTTTGGCAGGATCAGATACGATATCAACCATAACAAGGCAAAATTTTGAAAAAATAGAAGAAGATTTTTTAAGCGATAATTTTGATTTTGATTTGATAAATGATATTTCGTTGCATCATAAAAAATATATTTTCAATCCAAAAAATATTCTTGAAAGCTTTTTCTATAGATCAAAAATAGATACTCCTAAAATGAAAAAAACTAAAGAGATTAACATAATAAAACAGAATCACTAAATTAGTTTGAACCAAAGAGAACAACGAAGATCAGTAAATAAATCCAAACACAAATGTGGTTCGAAAAACTAACCGGATTCAAAGAACGATCCCCAGATTACGTACGTCGAAATTTAGAAGTAAACGGCAATCAACTAAAATCTAAAGTAAACGGAAAATCTTACCAATTTGGATTCTTACAAATCCCAACACTGGCGACGTTACGAAAAGAAGCACCCGCTTTTGAAAAATATTCAGGTAAACTAAAAATAAGCGAAGTAGTCGGCGATGTGCAGAAAATGCACAGTGACCCAGAAAATAAAAATGCGTTATTTCAGGCCGCTTCTCAGTTTAATTTATTGGAAATGGTCGGGCCGCATGCAACGCCTGAGTTAGGTGTCGGCATTTATGAATTTGACCGAACCCAAGGCCCAGCTTGCGCAATTGCCTGCGGCGCAGGAACGATCTACCGAAATTACTTAGCAGCGGTAAATGGTCAAACAGGACAATCAACTCGAAACCAAATAGATTGTTTAGCAGGAATAGGGAAGGCACTTGGAAACGAAAACGAAGCCCTCTGGAAAATGCGCAACGGCTATGCTTTACC
>CALHBQ010000229.1 GCA_937930815.1 uncultured Saprospiraceae bacterium
GGAGCTCATATCTATTATGGAAATGGCGCTCAAGCTTTCACGAGTTCATTGGCAAAATCATTAGATGTTGCTGGTCATGAGATGTCTCATGGAGTAGTTCAAACAACTGCCAATCTGCGTTACCAAGGAGAATCAGGTGCATTAAATGAATCGTTTGCAGATATCTTTGCAGCGATGATTGATCGTGATAATTGGAAAATTGGAGAAGAAGTAGTGAATACCCAGATTTTTAGATCAGGAGCGATGAGAGACCTTTCCAACCCAAAAAATGGAGGAAACAGTTTGAATGATGAAGGCTATCAACCAGACCATTACAATATCAGATATACTGGCTCCCAAGACAACGGAGGAGTGCATATCAATAGCGGAATTCCTAATCATGCTTACTATCTTTTTGCGACAGCAGTAGGTAAAGAAAAAGCAGAAAAAGTATTCTATAGAGCTTTGGATAATTACTTAGTTGCCTCTTCTCAATTTATTGATTTGAGAGCTGGTGCGGCTCAAGCTGCGGCAGATTTATATGGTACGACTGAAGTGAATGCAGTACATGCTGCGATGGATCAAGTTGGTATTCCTGGTGGTTCACCAAACAATTATCAAGATGATTTGGATGAAAATCCAGGAACTGATTTTTGTATGCTCACTGATGAAACTGCAAGTGCAATTTATTTAGCAACAGAGGATGGGACATTGGTTGGAAATCCATATGTGAATTTAGCAATTATGAGTAAGCCAAGTATTACTGATGATGGTACTTATGCTGTTTTTGTAGGTGCAGATGCACACATTTACGAAATTGATATTATTGCAAATGACTTGAGTAGAATTAGCGACAGCCCAATTTGGAGAAACGTAGCTATTTCAAAAGATGGTAATAAAATCGCTGCCCTGACTGACGAAAACGATAATGGTATTTATATTATTGATTACTTAAATGGTGGCGATAAAAAATATGAATTGTACAATCCAACCTTCACGCAAGGAATTTCGACCGGAGAGGTCATTGCTGCTGATGTGATTGAATGGGACTACTCTGGCGAATGGGTGATGTATGATGCATTAAATGAAGTTGATGGTGATTTTGGAAAAATTGATTACTGGGATATTGGATTTATAAATGTTTGGAATTCAGATGCTAATACTTTTAGAGCTGACGCGGAAATTTCAAAATTATACTCTTTAGTTCCAGAAAATGTAAGTGTAGGAAATCCAACTTTTTCTAAACTTTCTCCATACATTATTGCATTCGATTATCACGATGAAGGTGGTTCTGATTATGATTTGCTTTCTGCAAATTTGCAAACTGGAGATGTAAGTAATCCACCTCTTTTTGCAAACAATAGTTGGAATGTACCCAATTTTACTCCTGATGATAAGCAAATTTCTTTCGATGGAGTATTGAATGATGGTACAAAAGTACTTGCTTTAAGAACCTTGGGTGCAGATAAATTATCGTCTATAGGAAATGCGAGTTTGTTTGTCACAGGAGGTAGATCAGGCATTTGGTATGCCAATGGCGAACGTGATATTTCAAGCGCAGAAAGCATTGATAATCAATCACTTGTGAATGTTTTTCCAAATCCTTCAACAGGAGAAATTACGATTGAATTAGAAAATGATTTAGGTCAAAATGTCGAAGCGCAATTCTTCGATTTATTAGGCAAACCTTTTTCAACTCAAAAACTGAATCAAGGAAAAAATCAAATAAACTTGGAATTCTTGTCAGATGGGACGTACTTTGTTTCAATAAAATCTGATGGAGAAATTATTCGCACTGAGCGATTAATGATTCTAAGATAAATAAAGTTAATTAGCTAAGAATATGGTAAGGGCTTGTCGTAATTGCGGCAAGCCCTTATTTTTTTTCTAATTCGTTGCTCTATTACAATCGTCCCTCCATTGAATTTTCAATTTTCCTTTTTAATTTTGGAAATTATAAAAACTTAGAACGAAAAATCAAATAATGGGGTTAGGTTATTGAAAAGTAAATCAAAATCGAATATTATGATAAACGGATGGATGTTTCTATACAATAGTAAAGGGATGATTGCTTATGATGGAAAAATTCCAGATGGTACTCCAAAAATTAATTTTTATCAAATTTTAAAGAATCATTTTGGGGAGTTTAAAGAAAATGAAGGGCACGTAAATATTATAAGAGATAGCTTTAAAATATATTTTCATTGGAATGGGATTTTAGAAAATTACATTAAAGTTGATTATTCAGGAATAAAAGCAGTTGAGGAATTGCTAAAATTATCAAAATTGCAAAATTGGTCGGCGATGACTCCAGGAGGAAATGTTCTGGTAAACTTAGAGTTTATTGATAAGGAGCGTTTAGAAGAATTTTTAACCGATTAATAGTTTTATTTGAGAAAAGCTATTAGTGATTTTTCTTTTGTGTCAACTTTTGTGTCTTTTGTGGTTCAAAAAAAAAATATGAAACGAATTACCGAACAACCTTCCAACCACAGACACCTCGACAAAATGTCCACAGAAGAACTGCTTCAAAATATGAATCAGGAGGACAAAACAGTACCACATGCCGTCGAGAAGGCCATCCCTGCTATTATTCCTTTAGTTGATGTAATTGTTGAAAAAATGAAGGCTGGTGGCCGTTTGTTTTATATCGGAGCAGGTACGAGTGGCCGACTGGGAATTGTCGATGCTTCTGAGTGTCCTCCTACTTTTGGAGTGCCACATGATTGGGTGATTGGAATCATTTCAGGAGGTGACAGCGCTATCCGAAAAGCAGTCGAATTTGCAGAAGACAGTACCTCTCAATCATGGAAAGACCTTTCTCAATATTTAGTCAATAAAAATGATGTGGTGATTGGAATTGCTGCCTCGGGCTCGACACCATACGTTATTCATGGTCTCAAAAAATGCCAAGAAGAAGGAATCGTTACAGGCTGCATCTCCTGCAATCCAGACTCGCCAATCAGTAAAGTGTCAGATTATCCAATAGAAGTGATTGTAGGGCCTGAGTTTGTTACAGGAAGTACTCGTATGAAGTCTGGAACTGCTCAAAAATTGGTGCTCAATATGATTAGTACATCTGTCATGATTGGCCTCGGCAGGGTAGTGGACAACAAAATGGTTGACATGCAACTCAGTAATAATAAACTGGTGGATCGCGGTACCAAAATGATTCAAAGTGAATTGAACATTAGTTATGAAAAGGCAAATGAGTTATTGTTGGAACATGGGAGTGTGCGTTTGGCAGTGGAGGCTTTTCAAAAATAAATTGAGCGTTTTTTGAACCACAAAAGGCACAAAAGAATTCACAAAAGTAGTTTTAATATTCTTCTATTTTAGGAGTTACTCGTCTCCCTTTGGAGGGAGATGCCGATAGGCAGAGGGAGGAATATGTCCAATACTTTGACTCTT
>CALHBQ010000230.1 GCA_937930815.1 uncultured Saprospiraceae bacterium
AATATAGGTATTAATGTAGTTTCTTCGCCTAATGAGAAAATTCCCACACCTTCAATAAAAATCTCTACATCTGCCGGCTCCTCAAAAACGATTAATGAATCAATCATACACTCATTGGCATCCATAACTTGTAAATGATATTCACCCGAACCAAGGTTATGAAATTCCTGATACTCTTGCCAAGGCCCTTTGTTAAAAGAATAATAATAGGTTGGCGTTCCTCCTTCAATATCTAAAACTTGTATTGCACCTGTCTTCTCCTCTGGACATCGAATCGGAGTGATGTTGGCAAATATTTCTTCGGGTGCATCATTTACGTTGATTGTAAACGTATCTCTGACTTCACAACCACTTCTACTGGAAACAACGATACTAACAGTTTTGGTAATTGGAGGTGTAATCGCTCTGTCAGGTTCTCTTTCTCCGTCACTCCATCTGTATCGGCAATCATTACAGTTCAATTGTTCTGCATCTAAAATAACTTGACCTCCTTCACAAATAGTTGTGTCTGGCCCTAAATCCAATCCAAGTTTACAATTTGTTTTTACAATCCAATAATCATCTTTCCCTACGTTTGGTTGAGTTTTAAAACCATTTACACCTGAAGCGCTATGACCTCCCAAAATAACGCCTCCATCTGCTACAGGAAACATATCAAACATCGCATCATTGTCAGAACCTCCAAAAGAAACATCCCAAACTTTATCGCCATTAGGTTCTAAAAATAACATCCAAAAATCATCGCCTCCTTCGGGTGGATCAGATTTATCTGAGTCACCAGAGTTTTCAGAACGAGAAACGCCTCCAAAGAGAATTTCTTGCTCTTCATTTACATACAATGCAAATCCATCATCAAGGTTAGAACCACCATAAGATCTGTCCCATTCTTTATTTCCGTCACCGTCTATTTTTACAAGGAAAAAGTCTCTCATTCCTTTATTCCCTGATTCTTTATTTCCAGATGCTAAAGAATTGGATTGACCTCCGAGCAAAAAACCTCCATCTAAGGTTATTTCAATATCAGTCAAAACATCATTGCTATCTCCTCCAAATGTCCTGTCCCAAATGATGCCTCCCTCTGTGTTGATTTTTATCACCCACATATCGTGGTTTTTGACAAGACCTTGCCTTCCATATAGTTTTGCCGTTTTATTTCCAGTTCCTTCTTTTGAAGAAGATTGTCCACCTATGAGTAAGTCACCAGAAGGGGTTGGCGTTAATTTCAACCCTAATTCATAGCCATTTCCACCATAAACTTTATCCCATATCATGTCTCCATTAGGTTTAAGTTTAGCTAATCGAATATCTAAACTATCGCGACCAGCAACTTCTTTTGTAAAATTACCACCACTACCATGACTTCCCCAACCCATTGCTAAAATATTTCCATCAGGCAATTCTACAAACTCTCTCAACTCTTCCCAGCCATCCGTTCCGTAGGTTCTTTCCCACATTTTTTCTCCATTGGCATCCGTTCTTACAACCCACCAATCTGCCAATCCATTGCCCCCTATATTATCTTCAGCTTTATCACAACTTGCGTTGGAGGTAGAAAAACCTCCGCACAAAAAACCTCCATCTTTCATTGGAAGTACTGTCCACATTAGGTCCATTCCATCTCCACCATATCTTTTATCCCAGATTTTATTACCGTAGATATCTGTTTTTAATAACCAAAAATCAAAGTTGGGTACTAGCGTGTCACCACACATTTCGTGTGTTACCGAACCCGAAATTCGAGATTGAGTATTGCCCCCAATGATAATGTTACCATCGGCTAATGGACGTATGGCATGTAGTTGCTCATAGTCGTCACCACCAAAAGTTTTATCCCATTGAAAAACAGGTTGGGCAAATGCCCCAATATGCAGGAGCAGAAATAAGAAAAGAAGAAGCCCCTTTTCCTCATTAAAGAAAAGCAAAATAGTTTTGTTCATAGTTTGAAAAACTCTAAAAAGAAATTAATCAGCCAAACTTTTAAAAAAAATATTAATGAGCCAGGTTTTTGACCTGTAGGAGGGTTACGTAAAATTAGAAATAGATATAGTTAAATGCCCGTTTTGGAAGGTCTAATTCACTAAAATACTTATGTTTGGTTAATTTAATATAATGCATTTAACAGATAGGTGTAAAACCAATTCATTTAGTACCCATTCTTAAAGGCTTTTTGATGATTTTAAAAAAGAATTTTGTAATGGGAATTACATCCAAATCCAAAAATTGTAATCTGGAAAAGGGTTTGCTTCCATAGTTAGTTAGATATTTGCTGCTAAATTAAAGACCATAATTATCATGAAATTATTCCAGACTGTTCTTCTCTTATCTTTTTTGTTTCAAATTAATCCCGTTTTTGCTCAAACATTTGAGCGTTTTGATATGCCAGTAATGGTCGATGGAACTGAGTTGAAAAACCCTTGGGCTGGAGGGCTCAATGCTCCACAATTCTCCGATGGAGATTTTAACAATGATGGTCTTTTAGATCTTTTTGTTTTTGACCGAGTTGGTAATGTTCCAATGGTTTTTCTCAATGAAGGAGTAGCAGGAGAGGTCTCCTATCGATTTGCTCCTGAATATTTGGAAGGACTTCCAAAGTTAGATTCATGGGCTCTTTTGAGAGATTTCAATAAAGATGGTATTATGGATATATTTTGTTATCCAGTTTTATCAGCCGCAAGTGGAATTGAAGTTCACAAAGGATATTACAAAGATGATAAACTTCAATTTGAACAGATTAAATTTCCTGACTTCTCTTTAGATATTATTCCATTCACAACTCGTTCTGGGCAAATATTAAATTTGGCTGTCACACGCATTGATATTCCAGCAATTGATGACATGGATGGTGATGGCGACCTTGATATTTTAACTTTTAATCTAAACGGAGGTAAAGTTGAGTATTATAAAAATACTTCTATAGAGAAAGGGTTCGGCTCTGACTCGTTGATTTTTGATCTTGAGGAAGATTGTTGGGGCGGAATTTATGAATCTGGTGATCAACCTGCTCTTGATTTGTCTCCTGTTGGAGGGGATTGTGCAGGTAGATTAGCTGGTGTGGTTGAGCCTCGTCATACTGGATCGACTTTGTTAACTTTCGATATCGACAATGATTGTGATAAGGAATTACTTTTGGGTGATTTGTCTTTTGATCATATGGTTTTGGCAATAAATGGAGGTGATTGTGAAAAAGCATGGGTAAACAAACAGGATACTTTTTTCCCGAGTGATAATGTTCCAATTGGTATTCCTTCCTTCCCTGCAGCGTTTCATTTAGATGTAAATAATGATGGTAAAAGGGATCTTGTTGCTGCAAAAAATGTAAACAACGGAGGTGAAGACATTAGAACTTCTTGGCTTTATTTAAATGTTGGGACAGAGGAATTTCCAGAATTTTCTATTCAACAAACTGATTTTCTTAGTAACCAAATGCTTGATTTTGGCTCTGGTAGCAATCCTGCTTTTGTTGATTATAATTCTGATGGTTTAATAGATTTGGTCGTTGGAAGTGAAGGTGAATTTGATAGATTGGAAGGTGCAAATTCTACCTCAAAATTGGTGCTTTTTGAAAATGTTGGAACAATCACCAATCCCATTTTTGAATTAAAAGATGATAATTGGTTGGACTTAGAAAGGTTTTCTAAATCAGGAGGTGGAAATGATTTTGGTTTTTCACCAAGTTTTGGAGATTTAAATAATGATGGATTTGATGATTTGTTGGTTGGCAGTTTGGATGGAGGATTTTATTATTTTGAAAATAAAGGTATTTCAACAACAATGGACTTTAATCCACCTTTTATCAAGTTTCAAAATATGGATGTCGGGAGATTTTCTTCGATTGAAATAAGAGACATGGATGCTGATGGTTTGAAAGATTTGATTATCGGAGAGCAAAACGCAGGACTGAATTTTTATAAAAATATTGGAACTGCTGATAGTCCTGCATTTGAACCAGACGAAGATATTGCTCCAAACAGCAGCTTTTTTGGTAAAATAGACTTGCGAGAAAATGGATTTCAAACTGGTTTTGGAACGCCCGTTTTTGTGACCAGTGGCAACAATGAATTTTTAGTAACTGGAAATGAATACGGTTCGATTAGAAGTTATGGACTGGATGATGACTTCTCGGAAGCTTGGCCTCTACAAGATGGAAACATTGGGAAAACCGTTAATGGTCTCAGAACAGTTCCCGATTTTGCAGATGTCGATGGAGATGGATTTTTTGAAATGGTCGTTGGAAATTACCGAGGAGGACTTACTTTTTATAAAACCGATTTTGTAAATAATACGGTTGGAACAGATGATATCACTAATGATTCTAAAATTTTGATAATTCCCAATCCAGCAAATGAGGCATTCCAAATTCAATCTAAATTAAAAGGTGTTTGGAAATTATTTGATATAAATGGAAAGATTTTGAATAGTGGAAATCACAACGGATTTTCAACAAAAATTTCGACGTCGGAATTTGCCGAAGGAATTTATATTATAAATATCGTTTCGGAGGAAGGGAATTCATTTTCTGAGAAGGTTTTGATTCAACATTAAATTTCACGCTCGTAAGGGGGCATTCGTAAGGGGGATTCATGAATCCCCCTTACGAGCGATTCCCAAAAAGCAAACTACCAATTCGTACCATCGTACTGCCTTCCTCACAGGCAATTTTATAGTCGCCAGACATTCCCATACTTATTTCGGAGAAGCTATCTTCATGCTCAAAATGCTCCTTTTTGAGGCGCTTAAAAATAGAATTTAAAACCTGAAATTCCTTCCTAACTTGTTGATTGTCAGAAGTAAAGGTGGCCATGCCCATTACGCCAACAATCCTAATATTTTCAAAAGTACTAAAGGTATCGTTGGTAAGAATTGAATTAGCTTTTTCTAAATCCAAACCAAATTTTGAAGATTCTTCTGCCACATGAAATTGCAATAAAATATCAATAACTCTTTCGTTTTTTGCAGCTTGTTTATTGACTTCTGCCAATAATTTCCAACTATCAATAGAATGAATCAGTGAAACAAATGGAGCAATGTATTTGACTTTATTCGTTTGTAAATGACCAATCAAATGCCATTGAATGTCTTTTGGCAGCGCTTCATATTTTTCGACTAATTCCTGTACTCGGTTTTCACCAAATACTCGTTGGTCCTCATCATACATTTCTTGAATTTGTGAAATGGGTTTCGTTTTGGAAACGGCTACCAGTTTGGTATTTGTTTTAGCCAATTCACTCAATATTTCTTTTCTCATATTAAAATATCCATTTATGCATTTCGTTTTGAAACTAAATCCTAAAAATCATGATTAATAAAAAATTCAAAAGAGCTGCGGTCAAACGTAAATTCGCCGCCTTTTTTCTAACCATTTTAACGGTGTTTGGTTTGCTGAGTTTGCTTTTTATTCAAGCAGAAAGTGAATCGTTATATGGAATTGTAGAGATGGTGAGCGAAATTTTTTCAGATTCAGTTGATGAAACTACTTCAACTAATTATCCCTAAGTTTTTCATTTCTTCTTGAGTATGTGCTTGTAAATCAGGGAAAAATATATTGAAATTTTTATTAAGTTCTTCGGTGTGATCGAAGATTGATTCAATGGAAGCTTCTAAGAATTCTGGTTTGGAAACCCGCTTCATTACTTTTTCAACCGTAAACTCAATTCCTTCTAATTTTCCATAATTCGCCAACCAATTTTCCTTTATCATAATGGGCAGTTTAGTCGCCATTTTATTTGGAATGTATTCAAAGTTTTCATTTAAAATACGGTAGGCTCTTTTTGTGAAATCTTCAAAAGGCTCATTTGTATATCGTTCCCAATTATTGATTAGATAATAATCATAGAAAATATCTAACAAAACAGGTGCATATTTTCCATGAGCTGGATTAAGTAATTTTGTACTTTCTTTTACTATTAAATGTTGGTCGGTGAAACTATCTATTTTTCGATGGAGCATGATGCCTTTTTTGACATCAGCAGGGTAGTCCGCCACCTGTTTGTTGGAGATAGAATCAGCAATAAAATTGCCTACTAAAACCTGTTCATGATGGCCCGATAAAAAAATATGCGCAAGAAAATTCATAAGAATAAATTAGTTGTGCGAATAAAGTATTTTATTTGGGGTTTGATACTATATATCTATGAGTTTAACCACGAGTCAAATAAAGTTTCTTTCCAGTTTAGGTCAAAAAAAGGTTCGGAATACCCATTCATTGTTCACAGTGGAAGGAGTGAAAATGGTGGAAGAGGCCATAAATCAATCAAAAGTTAACATTGATTCCATTTATGCAACTTCAGATTGGATAGGTAGAAATGGGTTTTTGATGAATGATGCTTCGCTTAAAATTATTGAAGTAAAAGAAAAAGAGCTTTCCCGTATTTCAAATTTGAAAAATCCGAATCAGGTATTTTGTGTTTGCGAACAACCTAAGAATGAAGCCAATAAAGAATTCATAATCAATGATTTAACTTTGTTCTTGGATAGAATCAAAGACCCTGGGAATTTAGGAACCATCCTAAGAGTTGCGGATTGGTTTGGCATTAAGCAAGTTATTTTTTCTCCAGAAACGGTTGAGGTATTTAATCCTAAAGTTGTACAATCTACGATGGGTGCTATCTTTCGAGTGAATATTATCGAAATGAGTTTTGAAGAAATGTTCGAGTCCCATCCAAACTTGAATTATTATGCTGCGGTGATGAATGGAACGGATATTTTTAAAACCAAAAAAGAAAAGGACTCGGTCATCGTAATCGGGAATGAGAGTCATGGCGTGTCTGAAGACATTTTAAAGTTGGTAAAAAACAAAGTGAGTATTCCTGCCCCAAAATCAGGTGGTTCTGAATCCTTGAATGCAGCAGTGGCAACTGGAATTATTTGTAGCGTATTTCGCAATTTATAATATGAAAATACTAAAAGTAGGCATAAAGAATTTGAATTCACTGAAGTTGGAAACGACTATCAACTTCGATGAATCTCCTTTGTCTGATACTGGGTTATTTGCGATTGTCGGTGACACTGGTGCTGGAAAAACAACTTTGTTGGATGCAATTACTTTAGGACTTTACGGACGAGTGGCAAGAGCGGCTTCACCGATTGAAGTGATGTCATACGGCGCTATTGAAGCTATGGCAGAAGTAACTTTTGAAACGAATACAGATTTGTATTTGGCGAAATGGTCAATTTACAGAGCAAGAAAAAAAGTCGATGGAAAAATCCAAGGGCCAAAAAGAGAATTGTCGAGATGGAATAGAAGAAAAAAAGAGTTTGAAATAATTGCTGAAAAAATATCAGAAGTCAATAATAAAGTTGAGGAAGTTTGCGGCTTGGATTATGTTCGTTTTACAAAATCTGTTTTGTTGTCGCAAGGTGATTTTGCTGCTTTCCTAAGATCGAATGAAAGCGAACGAAGTGGTCTTTTGGAACGAATTACGGGTACTGAAATCTATTCTCAATTATCTGAAAAAGCATTCGAAAGGAAGAAAGAGGAAAAATTGAAATTGGAGCAACTGGAACTGCAAAAAGACGCACGAAAAGCACTAACTCCAGAAGAGGTGAATGAGATAAAATCGGACTTGAAAACCATTCAAAAAGAAAGCGAAAATTTAAAGAAAAAATACACCCAAGAGAATGAAATTTTGAAGGCATTGGAACAACTTCAAAAGATTGGGTTTGAGGAGAAAAATTTGATTGCAAAAAAGGAAAATTTATCAAAGCGAAGAAGTGAATATTCAAACGATTTTGAGAAGTTAGACTTGAATAAAAAGCTACTTCCTTTACGTACAGATTTTGCGATTTTTCAAAAGGAAACGGCTGCAATTTCTTCTATTCAATTGAATAATAAATCACTGGAAGTCAAGGAGTTAGAACTAAAAGTGAAATTGGAATCGCAGACAAAGGAATTAGGTGAATTGGAAACTTCTTTAAAGGCAGTGAAGAAAGAAGATAAAGCAAAAAAAGTGCTTTTCGATCAAGTGATTGAAATGGATTTTAAACTTGAAAAGCAAGGTAAACAAGTTGACGAAGTAAAAGCGAAAGTCACTGAATTAGAAACACAAAAAGAGGAAGAATCTAAAGAAATATTTCAAGTAAAAGAAGGGCAAAAAATAATTAAAAATCAGCTAATTGAAATCAACAGTTGGCTGGCTGAAAATAAACAGTTTGAGAACCTTGTTTCAGAGTTGCCAAGTATAGAATCTAAAAAGGGGGAATTGGCTGAAATTTGGAGAAACATCAATCAATTTGAAAAGGATGAAAAGTCATTAAAGGCTGAAAAAGAGGGCCATGCGAAAGAACTTGAAATAGCCAAAAAGAACCTCGAAAAAACACAGATTGAATTAAAAGGCTTTGATGAGCAAATGAAAGAATTGTTGCCTGATAGTTTTGTTGAAAACGAAGGCGACGCAGTAAATCTTTTAAACAAACAAATCGAAACGCTCACGGAACAAACCACTCACATCAAACGATTTATGAGTTTGGTTGATGATTATAATATTTTAATAAAGGACTTAAATGAACAAGAAGGACGGCTTGAAAATCTAAGAAGTCAGGAATCAATTACTAATACAAAATTGATGACTTCACTCGAAATGATGGACGTCGCGAGGAATAGATTAGATTTCAAAAAAGGGATTTTTGATCAGCAAAAATTGCTGGCGAGTTATGATAAAGATAGAGCGAAACTCAAAAAAGGAGATCCTTGCCCTTTATGTTTTTCGACGACTCACTCATTGGAGGACCATGATTTGAAACCGTTTGTCAATGAGGCGGAACAGGAATATGAAACTGCTCAAAAGCAGTATGAAGCTGTTCAGCAATCGCATAGAGTGTTGCTAACTGCTCAGCAAGAAGTGCAGTTTCAAATTGATGAATTGGTAGGAAACGATATTCGAAAAACAAGTGGTTCTATTCAAAAGCATTTTGATAAGATTACAAGTTTTGAAAGTCGATTTGTTGAGATTTCTACGTCGATAGATTCCAATGTTTTTCTACTCAGTCATGGTGCTTTGATTCTTAAAAAAATTGAGTTTATCGAAATTTCAATTGCCAAATTGAGACATCAAAAAGGCCAAATTGAGAAAATCCATCAAGCCTCAAGATTGGTCGCTTTACGCGAAAAAGAAGAGTCCTCGGTTTTTCAAGACTTGGATAAAAAAGGTGTCATTTTTCAAGAACAATTATCCAATTTAGAGAAACAAAAGGTAGCTTCTGATAAAGTTAAAAAAGAGAAAATTGTTCAACTTGATAAACTGCTGAAAACCTTTGGCTTGTCCTTCGATTTGGCCACAGCCAAACAGATGTTTGTTGATTTGAAAGAAAAGAAAGAGCAATATGAATTGAAAAGTAAATTAGCAAACGACAATGCTAATCAGCTGAAAAACAAGGAGATAGAAATTAAAGAAAAATCTAAATCAATTGAAAAAATAAATAAACAGTTAGAAAAGGAAAAGAAGCAATTAGGAAAATTAGTTGAGCAGTTGGAGAAAGAAATGGAGGCACGGATTCAACTTTTTGGTAATAAAAATCCAAAAGAGGAAAGAGCAAATTGGGACAATTTACTGTCTGAAAAAGGGGAGAAAATAAAAACATTTAAAGAAGAAATTCAAGAGTTAAAACTTGAAAATCAATCCTTAAACGAACAGTTGAAAAGTAATAAAAAGCAGGTCACTGGTTTTCAAAGTTCGATTTCGAAATTGGAGAAAAAATTACAGACGGGAGCCAAAAAATTGGGCATCAATTTAACCACACTTTCGGAGGTGATTTTATCAGAAGAGAAAGTCGAACAACTCGAAATTCTAAAAGAAGAATTGCTGAAAAAAGAGATTGAATTGAAGCAAGAGGAACTGAATTTAAACAAAACCAAAAAGGAATTAGCGACCAAAACCAAAGATGCTTTACCATTAGCAGATGTGCGAAATTCCGTTTTTGAAATTAAAAATCAAGAAGAAACCATCCTCAAACAAATTGGAAGTTTGACCCAAAAATTAGAAGACCATAAAAACATTGAAAAAGAATTGAAAGGTCTGCTTGCGTCAATCGAAAAGCAGCGATTAGAATCTAACCGTTGGTCGGCGTTGTCTGATATAATCGGTTCTTCCGATGGTAAAAAATTCAGAGCATTTGCGCAAGGTTTGACTTTGGAAAAATTGGTTCAACTCGGAAATCAACATTTAGATAAGTTGGACGGGCGCTATGAAATTCAGAAAAAAGACAATGAAAATCTCGAATTAGAAATCATTGATACTTTCCAAGCGGATAATGTCCGGTCCATGAATACCTTGTCAGGTGGGGAAACATTTTTGGTGAGTTTAGCTTTGGCTTTGGGGCTGTCCGATTTGGCTGGTAAGAACACGCAGATTCAATCTTTATTCATTGATGAAGGATTTGGAACATTGGACGAGCAAAGCTTAGACACAGCGATCTCTTGCCTCGAAAATCTTCAATCGACCGGTAAAACAATAGGCGTTATCTCACACGTTCCTGCTTTGAAAGAACGAATTTCTACTCAAATCCAAATGGTCAAAACTGGAAATGGGTTTAGTGAAATTAGGTTGGCGAATGTTTTTTAGAGGAGTGAGTGGCGAGGAAAGAGGTGAGAGGGGCGAATTTGTCCTTATTTGAGTGATAAATTTTGACAATTACTCCTCCTTCAAATTTTCAAAAAAAGAAAAAATTGTAGTTCCGTAATTTCGTTTTTGAACGAAATGTGGATTGGCTTCAAAGTCATGATTTGGATTATGTTCCATAACGAAGGTGCCATTTTCAGCCAACAAATTATGTTTGAAAATTAAGTCTGGAATCTGTGGAAGATTTGGAAGCGGGTAGGGCGGTCCAGCAAAAATATAATCATACTGGTCTTTGCTCATGGCCATGAACTTGAATACATCAGCTTTTATTATTTTTATAAAGTCCTCAATTTCAAGTGTTTTCGCGGTTTGATTGGTGAATTTCACACAACCATAAAATTTGTCAACGTACGTTACATCAGTACAACCACGCGAGATGAATTCATAACTATGATTGCCTGTTCCTCCAAAAAGGTCTAAAACCTTCAATTCTGAAAAGTCTAATTTGTTCATCAAAATATTGAACAATCCTTCTTTGGCGTAGTCCGTTGTTGGACGCGTAGGCCAGTTTTTGGCTGGCGGGTCAAACCTTCTTCCTTTAAATTTTCCACCGATTATTCTCATAGTCTTGGGTCGTTCGTGTATGCTCTAAAATTCAATAAATTGAAATATTGATAGGGTTTTACATGGGTCAAAAATTTGTTACCCGGTTTTATTAATTCGTAACTATTTAAGAAGTCTATATTGGGAATATAATTTTTCAACGCCGTGAAATATTCCGAATCACTATCAACACCTCCCGAGATCCATACTTTTTGTTGATTCTGATCTAAGCCAAACTGCTGGAAAATCAATAGCGTAAAATAGACCACATCTTTTCCAGAGGTAATTTGAAAACTATTCATAATTTTCAATTTGCCTTTATCTAAGAGAATTATATCGACCATTCCTTTTGTAAAATTCAAAAGCATGCTGTGCCCCTCCAGTTTAGCTTTTGTTTTTAGAAAGCTGTTGAGTAGCGGAGTAGTCGAATGGTAAAAAGTGATGTTTTCATATTTTTCAATGAAAAACTCGCGGATATAATTCGGCATTGAGAAAACAGTACAAATTTTTTCGGAAGGGATATAATCGGTGAAAGTGCCTTCATTTGCGGGCACCTCAATGATATTACTCAAATAGTGTTGATCCTCTTTTTCATGATAGAGCTTTTCTGGGATCAAAGTGTATGCAAAGGTTGAAAAACCAATATTTACGTGTTTGAACTTCAATCCCAATAAAGGTTCATTAATAAATGCAGACTTAAAGTTTTGAATAGGATCCTTATGATTGGATTCAAATTCCCAATGTTTGAGTGCCAACAAAACGTCTCTTGAGTCCACCACTGCAAAAACTAAACTGTCCATCCCGACAAGGATGGACAGTTCGTAGAATGCAGCGTTTTCGCTTAATAAGCTACTTTCAACTATTTCTTTTACAATCATTCCCAGTTACCAGAGGTGTTTGGTTTATTCATATCACCAAATTTGATAATCGCATTTGGATCATAACTATCATCATATTTAGCAAATCTTGGATCCGCAAATTCACCCATGAAATTTGATTTTTTAGTTCCAACTTGAACAACGTGTACCAAAGTATTTTGGTAAGTGGTCGTATCCGCTTGGATATCAAATTTCAACCCATCTGTATATGGGATACTTGCTAAATCACTGTAATCGAAATTCAATGCTGCTAAAGAATCCTTCGCAGATTTTTTGATTTCTGTATAAATTACTTTTCCACCAGTTGGATCATCTGGGTCACCTTCCACTTTCGTAATGGTAAAGTTTTCAGTATTTAATACTTGCTTTAGCGTATCAAAGTTTGGGGCAAATTCTCCCGTTATCGCTCTATAATATTGTTGAGCTTTTCTGATTTTAACAAGTTTATCAACTACCGCAGTTTCTCTCAAGTCTTTTTCAGCTTGAAATTTTACTGGCTCCTTGATTGTTCCATAAAGAACATATGCAAGAAATATAGCCAAAAAGACAAATAGAAGATTAATAGCAATTCTCATGATCTCGGTTTGTTTTGACGAGTTTTACGTATAAAGAAGTTTTTTAAAAATAGCTTTTAAGCTGCAAATTCGATTTTAAAGAACCTGATTTTGCCAAATTTTAAACCCGTAGCGCGGCTATGCATTGAAAATTTGACTTCTTCAGAATCATCAACCTCAATTTTTCGCCTCTAAAACCTATTCTTAAAAAACTTCAAAGTTATGATTTTTCAATCTCGCAATTTTAGGACTTTATTTCGAGAATGATAAAAATTTTGATGAATTTCTTAAAATGGTTGAAATCCTTCTATCTATCAGATTCATTTTTTAGAAAAAAGGTTGGTTCTTAAGGAGGTATTTTTACAAAAAAATAGCCGTATAGGAACTCCTATACGACCACTGTATATTTATGATAAAGAATTACTTAAGGAAGTAAAACGGCATCTACTGCATGAACAACTCCATTTGCTCCTTGCACATCTGTAATAATGATATTAACAGATTGACCGCTACCAGTTTCTAATTTTGCTCCATCTGATAAATCAACAGTTAACATTGAGCCGCCAACAGTCATAACTTCTTGATTATCATTTAGCTGAGTAGATTGAACATTTGCTCCGATTACGTGGTAATCAAGTACTGCCTCCAATGTTGCCACTGGGATATCCTCTAAACTGCTCCAAGCTGGATTTGAATCAAGCAATGCGACAAATGCATCATTCGTTGGTGCAAAAACTGTAAATGGTCCAGTACCTGTCAAGAATGAAACATAATCAATCGTCAAATCATCTCTCGTCAACGCAGAAACTAAGATTGAAAAATTATCATTGTTTAAAGCGATATCTACAACACTTGGCGGTAACATCACTTGGTCGATGATATGAACTGTTCCATTAGTCGTTTCAACATCAGTCGTAATTGGTGTTGCTGAACCATTAAATTTGACACCTCCTGTCACATCAACTTTCAAGCTAATAGATTCCATGTTTGGACCTTCAGCTAAAGTTGAAACATAAGTATCTGTCAAATCTGCTGCCTTTACATCTCCACTAACAACATGGAATTTCAAAACGTTTGCGAGCGTAGCATTGTCAATATCACTTAATGAGTTCCAATCTGGATTTGAATCCAAAAGTGCTTGAAATGCATCATTTGTTGGTGCAAAAACCGTAAATGGCCCATCACCTTGTAACGCAGAAACAAGACCTGCTTGAGTCAAAGCATCTACCAAAATACTTAGATTGTCAGTATCGATTGCAGTACCGACAATATCTTTTGTTTCGATAACTGGGTCAACTGGCTCGTCTTCAGTACATGAAGTGAACATGAATGAACTGGTCATCAAAAGACCGAAAAAGAATAACTTGAAATTAGTCATTAATTGAATAGTTTTTATTTAGTAAAAATAATGATTTTAACAGATCAGACTCTGTCAGTAAATTTTAAAGAGGCTCTAAACATTACAAATCGTAAAAATGTTTAAAAGTCCGTATTATTAAATATGCAGATACTTGGCAGGAGGTTGCCTGAGAGGAGAATATTTTAG
>CALHBQ010000231.1 GCA_937930815.1 uncultured Saprospiraceae bacterium
ATCCATTTCCTAAACTTTTAGGGACAGGGACAATGCCTTGGTTTTCATTGTCACACAATGGGATTCTTATGTGTATGACTACCGATTCGCCGTTTTCGATTTTGTTTTTTAAACGACTAAAAGAAGCATCTCTTGAGAATGGAGTTTGATTGACTGGAATAAAAATTTCTGGTTTTTCTTCAACTATTTCTTGGATTGCTTTTGTGGAAATTGTTTTATCAATTTTAGTTTCAGTAGCGCAAGAAAGGCAGACAAAAAGGAACATTATGGCTTTTGGTGTATAATTCATTTTGGAAATTTTTGGGGATAGAATTCTGCTATCAAGGCAATTGACTTTATTTTTTTTAAAATCTTTATCACCTTATTATTAACTTTCAAAAAGATAAAACCTGATGGCAATCGACTAATATTAACAGTTGCTTTATTTGTATCATTACCTTCGATAGCCATTATACAGCTCCTGTTTTTTCCGAAAATATTATATACCACCTCCTGTTTATTTAGCTGCTCATTTCCAATAATAGAGTACAAATGTTTTTCACTTGAATAAATTTTACAGCCTCGTCCATTCATTAATTATACGCTGCAACTCAAGTCTCTTCAAATTACTAACTTCCATCTCTGCTTCTTTATCGCCCTTCTTCGTTCTAATTTTAAATTGCTGCTCTTTTTTTGTAATTCTTGTGATTTCCAATTCTTTCTTTTCAACTTCTGAATTGATATTGATTTTTTGAAAGCTATCCCAATTTACTCCTGTTAATTTGTGTGTGAATTGATCTAATGCTTGCGCATTGCCTGCTTCTCCCGAATGAATATAATCAATTGAAAAGCCATATAATTCGGAGACTGTTTTCTTTTGTTCGTTTTGACAACTTGCAATAGAAATTAAAAGTGATAATGCTATAAGTATTTTATTCATGGGTTGTTTTTTTTTGTTGTACGTGTCTTTTATATTTTAAAATCAAATAATTGATTAGTGAAGTTAGAAAAAATGCAATCGCAAAAATGATTAGAAAATATATGACAACAGTACTTATCCCAAATGAGATAGGTAAATTTTTAATTAAATAAAGTGTCAATCGGGTAACCCCTAATCCAATGATGACGCTTGTGAATAACCTTGATTTCCAATTTTTTATAAGTTTCAACTTCTGCCTTTTATTGAATTGTTACTTCACACTAAACTTCACATAAAACCCAAAATCTCTAACAATCTCCACCTCCTCTTTTTCCAAAAGAAAAGTCTGCCACTCTGTTGTTGGATAAAGCATTTGCGCTTTTCCATCAATAAAAATTCTATAGGGCATATTGAAATCAGAGTTACAACTTGTCCAGTGATATTTAAGTTCCTTTCCATCGCGTGTGGCTTCAAAATATGGGATGTCCACACTTCTCAAATATTGATCGAAAATGGTTTTTAAATCCATGCCGCTATGCTTGCTCATGTAGTCTTCGATTTGTTGTGTAGTGACGGTGGCGTGGTAATATTCCTTATTCAAACCACGCAAAATGGAGCGCCATTTTTCATCATCATCAATCAAAGTTCTGATGGTATGCAAAGTGTTCGAACCTTTATAATACATGTCTCCCGAGCCACGAGTATTCACGCCATAAGGCCCAATAATTGGTTTGTCATTTCGAATATTTTTACGCGTGCCGATGACGTATTCCGAACTCGCTTCTTTTCCATAATGATAATCTAAATATAGATTTTCGGAGTAAGCCGTGAAGCCCTCGTGCACCCACATGTCCGCGACATCTTTATAAGTGATATTGTTCGCAAACCACTCATGACCCGTCTCATGTATCATGATGAAATCGAAATTATACCCCCAACCCGAGCCACTCACATCACGACCACCGTAGCCATTTTTGTAACCGTTTCCGTAAGTGACGGAGCTTTGATGTTCCATGCCAGGGTAGGGCACTTCAACCAATTTATAGCTATCTTCATAAAACGGATATGGCCCAAACCAATGCTCAAAAGCCGCCAACATTCCAGGCACTTGTTTGAAATGTGCTTTCGCTTTTTTCAAATTATCACGCAACACATAATAGGAACAATCCAGCGGCCCGTTCTCTCCTTCGTACACTTCGCCAAAATGAACATAGTCGCCCACATTGATATTCACGCCATAATTATTGATTGGATTGACGGTTTTCCAAGTGTAAGTTTTCATTCCTTTTTTATTGGTTTCTGTTCCCACGTGTCGTCCATTTCCAACCGCCATCAAATGCTCTGGAACGGTAAATCGCATAATCATACTATCGACTTCATCGTACATGTGATCCTTGCAAGGCCACCAAATACTCGCCCCATCTCCCTGGCAAGTCGTTACGATAAAGTCATTTCCATTTTTATCTTTTGTCCAAGTTAAACCTCCTTCCCATGGTGGACGCGCACTCTCCGTTGGCACTCCTTCATAATGCACGGTGATTGATTTGACATCTCCTTTTTTTGTTTTCTTTTTTAAAGAAACAAAATAGGCATTGCCATCTCTTTTGACTTTGAGTTTCGATTTTCCTTGAGTCACTTTGGTTATGTTCATTGGCTCTTGTAAGTCGATTTGCATAACATTGCCTTCTTCCAATGCTTTGTATTGAATGACGTTTTTGCCCTTCAATGATTTTTTTGCAATATCGACTTCGATACTCAAATCGTAATGGGTTAAGTCCCACCAACTTCGTTCTGGGGTGATGGAGCCGCGTAGTGTGTCTTGGCGAGTGAAGGAATTTTGCGCCGACAAAATTGTTGTTGATAAAATTAAAATTGAAAGTAAGAGTGATTGCTTCATTATATATGTCTTTTGAAAATTTTAATCAGTTGCGAAGGGTGGCACGGGTATTATTTTTATGAAAAAGTAAATTTAGAATTTAAATCAATAATTGAAGTAAGCCCCGTCCCACCGTTAATCGGTTCTTGGAAGCTTTCAGTAGTAAGGGCAATTCATGAATTGCCCTTACTACTGAGGGAAGTCATGCGCACCTTATGCGGACTCAC
>CALHBQ010000232.1 GCA_937930815.1 uncultured Saprospiraceae bacterium
CTTTATAAATGAGCCATCAGTACGTTTGATCGCAGCGGAAGCCGCAGGTTTGGGCGTCGACAGTGGCGAAACAGCAGCAACAATTACGCTTGGCAAGTCGGGCATTTTGCATGGTAGTAAATCTTTTTTAATTCAAACAGATGATGGACAAATCGTTGAGCCGTATTCCATTTCGGCAGGTTTGGATTATCCAGGAGTGGGCCCCTTGCATGCGCATTTGGCAGCAACGGGTCGAGCAGATTATTTGCCCGTAACAGATGATGAGGCCATGAAGTCGGTCATTGAATTGTCGCGTTTGGAAGGCATTATTCCGGCACTTGAATCAGCACATGCTTTCGCTCTTTTAGAAAAATGTACCTTTAAACCAGATGATGTCGTAGCGATTTGCTTGTCGGGGAGAGGGGATAAGGATTTGCAGACTTATATGAAATATTTAGAATTGTAAAAAACTTAAATTATGTATTTTCCAAAGAAAGATTTTAATAAAGAGCTTACAAAATGGATTGTAAAACCTTTAAAAAAATATGGTTTTAAAAAGTATAAAACTGGAAAAATTGTCAGGATAACTTCTGGTCATATTTTACAATATATCAATTTTCAAAAAACTGGTGACTTTGAATTTTTTGTAAATATTAGTTCGATACCACTTTGTTTGGGTGTATCTCAAATTGGCAGTGGACAAATCAGAATTAACAATTTTCAGAAAGTTCATGAATTTTCCGATTCTTCCGGCGCTTTTAGCTTTAAAAGTCAACTGTATGCAGAGTTATCATTGAAAGAGGTTTGTGATACAATTGAGAGAAAAATTATTCCTTGGTTTGACATGCAAAGTTCTGCGGCAAGCATAATAGCCTATGAAAAAAATAATGATGGAGAGCCGGAGAGTACCATTCCAACGTATCAAATGAGTTCAAGAAAATGGTACATCGGCTATTCTTTACTTTGGGAAAAAAGTTGTGAGGAGGCTTACGAATACTTACAAGATGAGATTTTCAATCGAGATGAAGATTTGAATTTTTTTTCAGAAATGATTAAACGAAAAGATTTTAACAAAATAGAAGTTATACTACAAAAGAATATTGATCAAAGCTTAGAAAACTTAAAATTAAGGAAATTAGAGCCGGTTGAATGCACGCCTCTGGATATTTCGGAGTTTTTGAATATTTTTAAAAACGATACTTGTAAGAGATTGATTCCCGGTGAAGGAGGAGTAAGAGAACTTAGGTTTTTTTTCGATGTAAACCCAAACAGTTTAGATGTAATAAGTAACATTTTAGTCAAAGAGTTGGGATTTGAATCAATACGAATAAGCTCTAATTGGATAGCTATGAAAACAGAAGAAGGCTTCTATTTTTATTTTTATTACAATGATCGTGATTATGTGACAATGGACTCTCAAGAAATAGCTGATTATTGTATTGAAACAGGAAAGAAAAAAAACGAAATTGAATTAATAAGAAACTCAATCTCAAGAATAGAATTTTGGTATGAGTTCAGTCTTAATCTTACCGAAACTTTAGCTGCTTATAAGGTGAATCACGTGCATTTGATCGAGTCGCTATTATCTGAAAAGTTTTCTAATCTATTTTGGGTTCCTGGAAGATGGATTTTCGTTGATGATAAAAATTATTAACAATAGCACATATAGAATTCTCCAGAAGGTGGTTTTTTTATTGATAAAGGTTCACTTCTAAAATTATAAATTTCACCGTCAACCGTTTTAAGAATGAATAGAATCAATCAAGTTTTTAATAATAAAAAGGAAAACAATCTGGCAATTTATTTCACTGCTGGCTTTCCTCAATTAGATGATACACGTCGCATTTTGCTTGAATTAGATCAGGCAGGAGCAGACATTGTAGAAATTGGAATGCCGTTCTCTGACCCGTTGGCAGATGGCTCGACGATTCAGGGAAGTAATCATCAAGCATTGGAGAATGGAATGAAATTGAAGGTGCTTTTTGAACAATTAAAAGGCATTCGAGAGGAAACACAAATTCCAATCGTACTTATGGGATATGTCAATCCAGTTTTGCAATTTGGTGTAGAAAATTTTTGTATAAAATGTGCTGAAGTGGGCGTTGACGGGGTCATCTTACCCGACTTGCCACTTCATGAATTTGAAAATGTGTACCAACCATTTTTTAAAAAATATGGTTTGAATAAAATTTTCCTCGTCACACCTCAGACTTCTGATGAGCGAATCCTAAAGTTGGATCAGGCGAGCGATGGTTTTTTATATGCAGTAGCCACTGCTTCTACAACTGGAAAATCAGGTAGGTACTCATCTGAACAAGAAGCCTATTTTTCTAAACTGGGAAATATGGATTTGAAAAATCCAGTAATGATTGGTTTCGGAATTGCGAGTAACGAAAACTTCGAAATCGCTTCTAAATATGTGAATGGAGGAGTGGTTGGTAGTGAGTTTATTCGTGCTTTGAGAAGAGGAGACTCTATAAATGATTTTGTGAAAAATATGAAAGGGGAGCCAGTTGACAGTCACCAGTTACCAGTTCCTCAAACGGCACAAGAAGTAGCTGATAATTCGCAATCTGCAACGCGTATTCTTATTCTCGATAACTACGATTCTTTTACTTATAACCTTGTCCAGTATTTCGAAGAATTAACTGGCGAACGACCAACGGTTAAGCGAAATGACGAAATTACTTTGGAAGAAGTAGGAACCTATGATAAGATCGTTTTGTCACCAGGCCCTGGTCTTCCGAAAGAATCAGGTATCCTTTGTGAGGTGATAAAAACTTATGCATCGACTAAAAGCATTTTAGGGGTTTGCCTCGGTTTGCAAGCGATTGGCGAAGTCTTTGGCGGTACATTAGAAAACTTAAACGACGTCTATCATGGGATGGCTACTCCTATCGAAATTTTAGTAAAAAGCGAACCCATTTTTGAAGGCATTCCTGAAATGATTGAGGTGGGACGTTATCATTCATGGGTGGTTTCTAACAAAAATGTACCTGCTGAATTGGAAATCACTGCCGTCGATGCGAATGGTCAAATCATGGCCATGGCGCACAAGGAATATGATGTGCGGGGTGTACAATTTCATCCTGAATCGATTATGACTAAGGAGGGGATGAAGATGTTGGAGAATTGGGTAAAAAACTGATTTTAAACCACAAAAGATACAAAAGGTAACAAAAGCCTTATGTGCTCCTTTTGTGCCTTTTGTGGTTCAAAAAAAATTACAAACTCCATTTAATACCACCCATCACCCATCTGTTCGGCATTTTAGCGCCCAAAATATTTTGATACTCTTCATCAAAAAGGTTTTGAACTTGGAAGTTTAAACCAAACTCTTTGGTGAGACGCAAGCCCACACGCGTATTCCAAACCATATACGAATCAGTCAATTCACTGGCGATACCAGAAGCGATTTGCCCATTTCGTTGTTTGTATAATCCGTTGATAGCGAAGTCAAAACGACCCGTGTTCAAAAGTAATTGCGTGTTGAAAAGATGCTTCGCATGGCTCGAAATATAAAGTGAAACAATGTCTTCGTCATTTGAAGTTTCAAGAAAAGTATAGCCAATGCTCCACTGTAAATTCACGGTTTCGTTGATTGAAGTTTTGAGCCATGACTCTATTTCAAAACCATTGGTAGAAACGTCGGTAATATTTTTTGCAAATAAATAATTGGTGCTATCAAGTAAATTTCCAATTTCACTTACCGAACCAATTTCTGTTTGATTGGTAGAAACATAATCAATCAAATTGGAAGACTGTCGAGCAAATGCAGTCGCTTTCAATTGCCAGTGTTTAGCAACAGAATAATCTAAACCAATCTCTTCAGTCCAGCTACGCTCGGCTACTAAACTTGGGTTTCCAAGTCTTCTGTTGCGAGGTAAATCTATTGAATTGTTATTGTTGTATCGCTCCGTATAATCAGCTGCACGAATACTTTTACCAGCTGAGGCACGTACAACGAAAGAAGGAAAAACGTAAGAAACGTTTACCTGCGGTGAAAATTCAAAACCATAGTTATCATCAAAATCACCGCGAAGACTTGTGGTAAGATTCAAACTATTTTTTTGATAAACCCCCATGGCATATGCCCCGTAATGAAAATCTTCATGGTCGCCTCGATCGTTACTTTCGACTTGGCGTTGATCCACTTGTGCCCCTGATTTTAGAGTGGTGTTGTCGTTTAAATAATGTAAATGATTGAGTGTGAAATTCAAATACTGACTAAGGTGATTGTTGGGGGAGCTACTAAAGATAAACTCATCCGTATTGTATTTATATGCCACATTGAAATCGGTGCTACTTTGATTTTCCGTTTTTGAAACTTGAAAATGATTCCACCAATTCGCGACTTTTTCAGTTGATTTGTCGAAGGTGCTCGAACTATAAAAATACCTCGCTCCAAAATCTCTAAAATCATACGCCGTTCGAGCACGAACTTTTATTCCATTTGAAAAGTCGTAACCGAAAGATGCACCTATTGTTTTTAGGTCGAAAAAATTATTGTATGCATCCAAAGTCGTCGTCGTATCAATCACTTTTTGTTCAACAAATTCTCCTTCTGACTGGTTGATAGAAACACCGCCGCCGATGCTCATCGCACCTTTTTTAATAGAAAAACCTTGCTGTCCTGTTACCAATTTATGTTGCCCATAATTGAGCGAACCACTTTGATGAACGCCTTCTTTTTGGTTAGAAAAAGTCTTTGTGATAATGTTGATAACGCCGCCTACCGCATCTGGGCCATACATTGCTGCTGCTGGGCCACGAAGAATTTCAATGCGTTCAATTTCATCTGGCGTAACGGGCATATATCCATTAAAATGCGCAGTCAGTGGGTCATTTAATTTCATGCCATCCAATAACATCAACACTTGTGTGAAGGTCGAACCACGCAATGAAATATCTGCTTGCACGCCAAATCCGCCGCGAGATTGAACTTCCAAACCGGGAACAGTTTGCAATATTTCATCCAAAGAAGTTGCTGGTATATTTTGAATTTGCTCGGCAGTAAGAATGGTAATATTTCTACCTGTCTCACTGATTTTTAGGGGAATTTGACCTGTTGACACTTGAATTGTATCAATCAACATTGGTTTTTGGGCGATTAAGTTTAATCCTAAAAATAGGATGATAAGGGTTGTGTAAAATCGCATGGTTAGGTTTGTTTGCTTTGAAAAAAGGCGCGAAGGT